>CBDUGR010000011.1:0-13274 GCA_965366515.1 uncultured Gammaproteobacteria bacterium
ATTTCATATTAGTACTCCTAGCGCACTTCTTTAATCATTTCGTTATTATCTTGTTGTTGTTGCTGCATGTATTGCTGTATTGAGGCAACGTTACGCTCTTTGGCTTCAAATAAACTTTCCAGGTGCTCCCGGGAATTTATGATCCCCATGGAAGCAATTTGCCCCTTGTCGTCAATTAATACTCCATAGGGCAGCTTCGCCACACCGTAGGTTTTGCCCAGTATCTCTGATACCACATACGGAAAAGACTTCAAATTATATTCAGCTACAAAACCCCGATGATCCTGCTCTTCCCCATCGCTTGCCAAGACAACATCAAACCAATTTCCTTCGCTTTTGACCGCCGATTTAATAACTGGCAAAAGCGTTTTGCAAATCGGGCAGTCGGGGGAAAGGAAAAAAAGTAGCTGACTCCTTTCCAGAGCCTGACCACCCAACAGAAGCGTATTGCCTTCCAATGTTTTCGCTGACACTTCTGGCGCAGGCATACCCACCTCAAGCGTCCGGTTCACCATTAGCGCACCGGCGGGAGCAACCCTTTCATAAAGTACGCCGATCTGCCGAGTGAGCGCAAAAATAACCAGCGCCATCACAATCAGTGCGATCCATAGAACAATATTGGAAATTATCAGAGCCTCAATCATAACCTCTAGCCTCTTAAGTTCCTGAGTCGCGTAGAATTAGCAATCAACTGTTCCGTTCCGGCATAAACAAGAAACGCCAGCGACACAGCGAGCACAATGACGGCCAAATCAAACCATATCAGCTCACGGGAAAGCGGTGTAATACCCGCTGCAATAGCCACCACCGCCAGCAATCCATTCCTGACCAATAACCAGGCGCTCAGTTTCTGTTTATTCGCTGCTGGCCCGGAACACCCGCAGTCGATGTTCATTCTGCCGCGTAGCAGGTTTATACCAATAGCCAGTGCATAAATCAGTAATAGTAGTGCTGCAAACCAGGCTGCCAGCTCGCGGCTCACTGGAATCAGTAACAGGATGCCGGTGCATAACTCGGCCAGGCCTATAGTGATCGCAACGGCTTTATTTCCCACGACCAAGGGCAACTGATACTCGCCAATCACGGCCGCATAATAGCGGGGAGCTCGCACTTTTTGCCAGCCTGCCACGACAAACAAGAAGCTGACAAACAGTGTCGCAATCACTACAAAAACCAAATCCACTACAAACAGTTCCTACTCAGCTCCGTAGACAACAAACGGAGTTTCCATCACGATATCGGAGAGTGTTTGTTGGAAGCTACCACTATTGGCATCGTAAACGTCCAGCAGCATATTGGCGTTAGTCACCACCAGCACTGGGTTTGTTCCGTGTGTGACCGCAAGCGAAACACCCCAGTTTTCAAGCTTGATCCGCTGTACCCGTTGACCTTTTGCCACGTCAAAAACCCAAACTTCAGGGCCACCGTCTTTATGGCTGCCGTTGTACCCCTCAGGGTGCATTAGCATATACATTCTGCCCTGATCGTCGGTTTCATTTAACTGCCAACCACCGGGCCGCCAACCCTGTTTCTTCTCATCATCGGACGTCAGCGACCATAGCTCCCCTATCGCGGGAACCGTGCCATTGAGATCGATCGGCTGGACATTACCGGAAAATGTCGGAAAATAGGCGATGCCGTTGATGATCGCCGGTTTCTCAAATAACGGGGTTTTGTCAGTATCGAAAAACGGTGCTATTCGCTCTTTGCTCGCTACTTGTCCTTTTTGATCCAACTGCACGGTATAGAAACCGCCATTCGAACAGATCGAACTAAAGCCGCTTGGGCCTGTTGGATAAATAAGTGAACAACCGGGGATGGGCACTTCGCTCACCACTTCCCTGCTATCGAGATCAATGACGGTTACCGAAGTCGCCGGGGTCAAATTAAACACCAGCAGGAACTTGTCGTTATTGATCAGTTGCAGCGCATGGCGCTGCGGCATAGTGTTGGATCGCTTCGTGGGCAGAATAATTTCTGCGATCGGTTCCAGGTTCTCTTTACTCCAGATCGTGACCACATCGGTTCGTGTTCCACGGGTACCTCTGGTATAAAAAGTTTCAGCGACATACATTTCCGGTCTTGCTGTGCCCTGAACAAATTGTCCGATAAATGAAATCGATATCTGACCCTTCACCTGCTCGGCAACGGTTTCAGCCGTAGGATCGATAACAAACAACTTGCCTTCCAGGAAGTGGAAAAAAGCTGCATCGTGGGCAATAATCCAGTTTTCAGGATAAGGTACAGCCAGCTTTTTGATGATACCAATCGGTTCAGCTTTCAAAGGGGCTGGCGTTAGCCCCGGCGTTGCCACCGGGACCGACGCAGGCTCCTTAAACTCTTTCAGGCTTTCTGTGGTAGCAGCAACCTCGGATACCGACGAATCAACTTTGGACTGTTCCGCATTATCGCCACAGGCGGTAAGACCAACCAACGCCATCAGCGCCAGAAACAGTTGTCTTTTCATGGTAAGCTTCCTTAGTTTTTATCAATACTAACGATCTGGATGGACGTATACTCCGCCAGACCTTCTTCAGCAAACTCTACACCGAAACCAGAGGCTTTCACACCACCAAAAGGCACGTTAGGTTGTACTATGGCGTGTTTGTTAACCCAGGCGGTACCGCATTCCAACCGCATGGAAAGCTGTTTACCTTTCTCTAGATCGCTGGTCCAAATCGAACCACCCAGTCCATTTTCACAATCGTTGGCACGACGAATCGCATCGTCGATATCCGTATATTTAATAATTGGCAATACCGGGCCAAATTGCTCTTCGTCAACTATCCGACAACCGTCTGTAACATCGGCAATCAACGTCAGCGGATAAAATAATCCCTCACCGGGTTCTCCACCACATAGTACGCGTCCACCTTGCGCTTTGGCATCGTCAACCAACTCTCTTACATAGTCGAACTGCGCCTGATTCTGTACCGGACCAAATATATTATTTTCATCCAGCCCATCACCCATTGGCATTTGCGTCGCCATGGCGGCTAACCCTTCACAAACCTGATCATGGATATCTTCATGAACATAGAGACGTTTCAGTGCCGCACAGGTTTGTCCGGAGTTAATAAAAGAACCCCAAAACAGTTTTTCAATGATGGCAGGGACATTCGCATCGGGTAAGACAATTCCGGCATCATTGCCACCCAGCTCCAAAGTCAGGCGCTTCAGAGTGGCGGATGCATTCTCCATAATGTTCTTACCGGTAGGAGTAGACCCGGTAAATACAATTTTTTGAATCCCTTCATGAGTGGCCATACGGCGCCCAATACTTCCACCGCCAGTCACGATGTTCAGTACGCCCGCTGGCAGTACTTCATTGAACAGTTCAACCATTCTAATACTGCTAAGAGGCGTCAATGAGGAAGGTTTCATCACCACAGTACAGCCTGATCTGATTGCCGGAATAATATGCCAGATACCAATCATGAGAGGCCAGTTCCAGGGGGCAATGGAGCCCACTACACCAATAGGTTTGCGGTGTTGTTCAATGGTGCTTTCTTCGGTTTCTTCAATAATCTTAACGGGAAGAGACAGTGCTGCCGTTGCCTGCGTCCATCCGACACAACCTTCCAGCTCAAACTCCGATCCCAAACCTTTTAAGGGTTTACCCTGTTCCCGCGTCAACAGCTCCGCCAATTCAGCAGAATTTTGAACGAGCACTTCGGCCATTTTGTTGACCGCCGCCTGACGCTCAGCATCAGGTACCGCACTCCAACTCTTAAATGCTCGATTGGCCGCTGTTACGGCATCGTCAAGCTGTTCATCACTCGCCTGCGGACATGCGCCCACAACTTCACCCGAAGCGGGATTCATTACATCGAAATAATGCTCAGTGGCTACTTTCTTGCCATCGATGATTAGACTGTAAGACGCCATGGAAAACTCCTATAAAAGATTAATTACCACACCCATAGACAAAATTGCATCTCAGGGAAAATTCAAACAAGGTTTAGATAAATACCCCGGTTAACGCTTAAGTTAACCGGGGATAAAAATGCTTCGAATTAGAAGCTATAGTTGAGATTCACACCATACCAACGTGGTGGTGCAAACATTTGCTGATTGAATCCAGCAGGACCACTGAAGTCAAACGTGTAGACACGATAGTCTTCGTCGGTCAGGTTTTTTACATAGGCAGCAACCGAAAAATTATCCGATACCTGATAGCCAATACGGGCATTGTAGACCGTGTAACTATCTTCTGCCGACACATCACTGTTGGTAATGTCGAAGAAGTGCTCAGCCTGATGGTTGAAGTCAACCTGTACTGAAAGTGCTTCAGTCGCTTGGAAGCGAACAATACCGTTCAGCGAGAATTCAGGTGCCAGTACCATCTCGGTACCAGAAACTGTACCCACTCCACGAACTGTAACCTCGTCTACTTCGGTGTCCAGGAAACTGGCACCCAGGCTGATATCCCACTGATCCGTAGGAACCCAAATCATTTCCAGATCCAGACCCTGCACTTCGGCATCCGAGTTGTTAATGAACTGACTCAGTCCGGCAAAGGTCAACGCCTGGTAGTCCTGATAATCGTAGTAGAACGCAGTAGCGTTCAAACGCATTGCACCACCTGCCAACGTTGCTTTAAACCCGATTTCATAGCTGGTCAGCTCTTCTTCATCAAACGGAATATCTGACTCCATTACGCCATCGGTAAAATCCAGGAAGCCACCGTTAAAACCGCCGCTCTTGAATCCCTTGGAAATATTAAAGAAAATCAACGTATCTTCGTTAGGTCTGAAGTCGATACCAATTTTTCCTGAAACATTATCGGTATCCAATTCGTTCATATTCGAAGCTGAAACTAAAGGATTGGCATCGGTGAAGTCGATATAGGTGTTGCTGCCTGGCCAGTCAGGACCAAAACCAAAACCACAAACATCGCCTGCGGGTATTATACAGGAGTTCAGTACTGCCATTGGGTCAGCATCGGTGCGGTTTTGGTAATCCATCTCCCGCTCCTCTTGCGTATAACGCAGACCAAAGGTCATTGTTAGCGCATCAGACAGCTGATATTCCAATTGGCCAAAAAAGCCCAGCGATTCAGTTTCCTGAGTGTAGTCCACATCGTAATTCAGGAAAGGCACGATACCGTCACCAAAGGTTCCAGCAGGCGCGCCAGTAATCGCGTCAAGCAAAGGTCCTGGAAAATCGTTGTGCAGATCCAGTGCTCCGTCGACTTCATTGTCGAAATAGAAGGCTCCCAAAACCCAGATCATCGAATCAGTATTACCTGAAAGTCTGAACTCTTGGCTAAACTGCTCATTGTCCGAAGCAAATTGTGGATTAATGTAAGGACCAGGCCCCATATCGGTATCTTCCTGGTGGAGCTTTTCAACCTCTTCTACGGCGGTAATAGAGACAAATTCCATATCACCGATATCCCAGCTCAATTTCAGCGAGTAACCTTCAGACTCAATATCCATAACCCCTTCACGGTCATAGGCGCCTTCAAAGTTATCGCCATCAAGATCCGCATAACCGAAGAAATCCGTGCCTCCAGCAGTCGCCTGGTGCTGATACTGAGGCGCGTTGGTATCTGAATCACCTCCATGAATATTCAACAAGGCGCTAAATGAATCTGTAAAATTAAAATTCAATTGAACACGGTACGCCTGGCTGTTCGCTTCATTTGCATCTGGCCCAATACGGTTATCCACATAGCCATCATGGTCATTGGTTGCTACCGCTATACGGCCCTGGATCATATCCGTAATGGCACCGCCAATGGCTCCTTCAAACTTAATCTGGTCATATTCTGCAATGGTTAAATCCAGGAAACCTTCCAGCTCATCGCTGGGCTTCTTGGAGATAAAGTGCACCAGACCACCCGTAGCATTGCGGCCATACAGGGTTCCCTGCGGGCCACGTAACACTTCCACACGCTCCAGATCAAACAATTGGAAAGTCAGACCAGGCATTGCACCCTGATAAACCTCATCGCGATACACGGCGATAGGGCCTTCGTTATTATCGTTAAAGTCATTCAGTCCAACACCACGCAGCGTGATAGAGGGGTTGTTACCCTCACCCACCGGTGTCCCGATATTCAGCCCAGGGGTCTGCGCTGCAATATCGGTACTATTAGTCATATTCAGCTCTCGCAGGGCGTTGCCGGAGAATGCTGTCACCGCGACACTGACGTCCTGAAGATTCTGTTCCCTTTTTTGTGCTGTTACGACTACTTCTTCCATCAACACTGCTGCGGAAGTCATTGTCGTTGCCGACAATAGCGACATAGCCAACACAAGCGCTTTTTTAGTATGCACCACCATAACTGCCCCTCTCTTTTATTTTATTTACCTGTAAATGTGATTATACCGCTCAAAAGCAACTACCCGACTCCGCAGATTACCAGCTGCAGAGCCACAAAAGGCATGGACTTTTAACGATACCCGGCAAGTTTAGCCCAATTGGGCTAGTTTGTCTTGGGGTAAAGAGAACAAAGAAATTGACTGGAAGTGCAGTGCATATGCGCACACGACTTACTGTTATGGAAACTTGCTCGCGACCTGAATACGAAATTGCTTGGGGGTCATTTGATATTGCGCTTTAAAACAACGATGAAAATGTGAAATATCACCAAAACCCCATGCCATTGCGATATCACCTGTCGATGTGTTCCCCATTGACGGATTTGCAAAGGCTCGACAACAGGCTTCGAGTCTTTTTTGCTGTATATAGCGTGAAACGGACATGCCCGCCTGCTTAAACAAAAGGTGAAGGTAGCGCTTGCTGATACTTTCTGATTCCGCAATAAATTCCACAGAGAGTCGGGGATCCTGCAGATGCATTGTAATGAAACGCTTAATTCTGCGCAGATGCACCTCAGCCGCAGATTCAATTGCCTTAGCAGGAACACCCGCAACGGAGTGCAGCGCGGTAATCAATAAGTCCAGCACATTGGCTTCAAGGCGCTGCACAATAGACGGTTCAAGCGCATCAATATGTTCAACCATGGAACAAACGAACTGACTTAGCAGGCTATTAGTCGGCAACTCCTTCCCCATTCTTACACCCAGGTAGTCATCAGGTGAATGGAACATCTCTCGTAACAAGGGCTGAGGAACTGCTAATACCGCTTGCCTGTAATTTTCCCTGAATTGCAACTCATAGGGCTCTGCCGTACTACAGACCACAAAATCACCTGGCCGCAAATACGCTTCTCTTCCTCGCTGCTTAACCAGACCCTGACCAATCAATTGAAATTTAACCAGGTAAACGGCTTCATGGAGCTGCGAAATATTCTGCTTTCTTCGATAAGCATCCACAGGAAGCCCACCAACACGTGCCAGGTTTACGCGGTTAAGGCGCGTTGTTCCAAGCTCGCCAACAAAGCTTTTCTTTAATTGACGATCCCGTAAACGGCAATCCATTGAGCAAAATATACTTGAAACCGAATCATTGAATTGATCAAACCCAACAATGGTTGTCGTACTCGCTGGCAGTATTTGCGGCTTTGTCATGACTCTCGGTCCAAGCGCTAAGGGCTACAACTGAAATCTCTTATTAAAATAGCATATATAAGCTTCTGCGGAACATCAATATAGAATACGCGCTTGTGTTCATTACATCAGCCAGTTATTTTAGATCTGAATTTGGGCGCGCAATTACAGATTATTCAATACAGACCAAACTCGAATCGGCAAATATCATGACAGTAAGCCAAAACCATCATTCTTCGAAACTTCAGATTGAGATTTTCAGATACCAACCTGAAGCCGACGACGAACCCTACATGCAGAGTTACCATGTAGACCAGACGTTCGCAAAAAAAATGGTACTGGACCTGCTGGAGCATCTCAAATGCCAAGACCCGACGCTCACCTACCGACGCTCCTGTCGTGAGGGCGTATGTGGCTCGGACGGCATGACCATCAATGGAAAAAACGGGCTGGCCTGTATAACGAGAGTCAGCGATGTATTAACCAAAAACAGACTTGTAATCAGACCTCTACCCGGCATGCCCGTGATTCGTGACCTTGTTGTTGACATGGCTTTGTTTCAAAGCCAGTACCGCAAGGTTCAACCTTACCTTATAAACGACACCCCGCCTCCCGCGATAGAACGTTTACAAAGCCCTGAGGATCGCGCAAAACTGGACGGGCTTTATGAATGTATATTATGCGGGTGCTGCTCCGCGGCCTGCCCCTCATGGTGGTGGAATCCGGATAAGTATATAGGGCCTGCCGGTTTGCTGCAGGCATATAGATTCCTTGCAGATAGCCGCGATACGGATAAAAATCAGCGCCTTGAAAACCTTCAGGACCCTTTCAGCGTCTTTCGCTGTCGCAATATACAAAATTGCACATGGGTCTGCCCCAAAGGCCTTAACCCCATGTCAGCCATTGATAAAATAAAACGGTTATTATTAGAAAAAGGCATTTAGACTTTTTGTAACAAATAGATAAATGCGGTGGTTCAGACTTTACTATTGACGAAAATACTCTGAAGATTGTTAAGACTTGTATTGATGTTCAACGACTTACCTGGATGAGGCATCAGATCATGAAGCTAAAAAATATACTAAAATTTGAGTGGGATGCAATTGCCGGAATTATAGCCGCCGTAATCGCTATCGTGCTGCATCTGCTTCATATTGTCGATGAACACACTATTTTGCTGATATTACTGGCGCTGGTTGGCTTGCTATTCATCAACTTCCTGCGCCATACCAGTGAAAATGAAAAAACAGCTCATCAGATAATCCAATCCGCCCGAAAAATCTCAAAAATCCAGCAAGCCATTCAGCCGCCTGATGTCATTCTCGTGGGCCCCAGGCGCCTGCGTACAGCTCATGAGCAATTTCTACTCAGCCTGAGCGGAGACACTATCTGGTTTAACGTCTGTCTATCGATGTACCGCACACAAGCGCTTTTCGACGCACTATTGAAATCCGCCCTGGAAAACCAGCGAGTCACAACCATTCAATTTGTTCTGGACGCACGACAAAAACAGGTATGGGAAGACACTGTGTATCCCATGATTAAAAATAGTGGCCAGAAAAGCAAGGTCAGAACACCGCAATGGCAAACATTAGATAATCCGGTCTCCTTTATTCTGGGAGATAGTTCGGTCAGCGGCGGGACGGAAGCACTACTCAGCTTTTGGGGTGCGCCCTTTATGGCTCAAACAACAGAACATGAAATTCCGCGCTATATTTTTCATGTGCAACAACGGTCAGAGCTATTGCCCCACCTGGAGGAACTGGCAAGAAGCCTGAAGTAAAAAACAGCGGACTAATTAGCCGACCAGACGCACCAGCGTGCGTTTATTACGAATCAAATCTTCCACGGTATAGGTATCCAGGCATTTCATAAACGCATTGGTTGCATCATCCAGCGCTCGCTTGAGAATACAGGAAGGCGTCAAGGGACAGCTCATATTTGAGCAATCGACAATGGTTAATGTTGTCTCCATATCCCTAACGACATCGCCCACGCGAATTTCATTCAAATCGCCATCAATCAGAATGCCGCCACCACGACCTTGCTTGGATTTGATATAACCAAACCCAGCCAATTTATGTACGACCTTGACCAGGTGATTACGCGAAACATTTACTTTCTTCGCAATATCGCTGATATTACAAATCTCACCCTTGTTAATACCCAGATACATCAAGACCCTGAGCGAAATATCCGTATGTTTTGTTAGATGCATTTAATCTCTCAATATCACGACAATTTACCTTCGCGCACATTTTGTTCATAACTGTCAGCAAAAAACAAGGGAAAACAAAACGCCAGCGTCACAAGGACTGCAATAGCTAGTAATGACTTACCCAGCAGTAGCTGTTCGCCAAGCAGGTAATTATTACACAAACGATCCGGTGAGATCACGTAAATCCAGCCTAAACGAAAAAGCATCGTTAAGAATTCAATTTTTACCACCGCGCGAGTAATGAAATGCAATCTCGACCAACTACAACCCAGCGCAAAGCCCACCAGAAGTATCAAGCAAAAGTATTTGAGTATTGCAATGTCCAGGTTAACCACCGAGGCATCCATCCAGCGTGGTATCATCCAGAATGCCAACGTGAAGGATGCCAACAGTACACTGGGGACGCCACCCGTCTGCCTAACCATAACGGTTATCAGTCTGCTCTTTAAAGCCCACGCTCCCAACATATAGCCAAAACAAACCAGCAAAGGATATCCGATCAAAAGACTGGCCACCAGCGATTGCTCAAGCCACCGGACAATCATCATAAGCAAGCAGCCGACTAGAAGTATGAGCAACGACGACGAATACTTGTTAAATCGAATATCCATAATATATCTCCTCTAGAACGACCAGCGTAAAGTTTCGATTTCACCTAACAGCTCGGATATCTGATCCTGGTTATGAATGCTAACCAACGTACCTTCATATACCAGATAGAATGCTGCGTTATGAACAAAACCTCCTTCACCATCAGGCAGCACAACCACGCCGAGTTTATCCAGCAACCGGGACAGAACAGCTCGGTCTCCCACTACACCCGCCTGCCAATTTCGGGTATCCGCCTTATAACGCTTAAGATAACTTGCCATTTTGGCCGGCGTATCATAATCAGGATCAAAGCTGATAGTTACCAACTCGACAGATTCCTGCAGTTGCTTATCAGACAGCATTTTTTGAAGCTGACTAAATTCATAGCCCATCAGCTGGCAAACTGTAGGACAGCGGGTGTACACAAAGTCCAGCAACACTATGGGTTTATTCAATGATGAGAGACTTTGGCTTTTCCAGTCCTGATTTTGCCACTCAAAAGCAGGGAGTAGTTCGGGATAATTTAATGCACTCCAGCGGCGCTGACCTTCCTCGGTCCAAACGCTAAAGTCATGCGTACCGGCAGCAAGCGCAAAAAAACCAGCTACCGTCACGCATACCGATAAAGTAACACTCAGCCAAAGTCTCATTGGCTTACACCGTTCTAGCCTTAGGCAGCGCTAGAATAAAGCGCGCTGCAAAAACAGTTGCTCCAACGACAACGAGCAATGCAAACACGGACGCTATTTGGCTATAGGTAACCCACTCAGGGAGATGTGCAGCCCAGCGACGAGGCACGCTATTCATACCACTGACCAGGAACATTCCCGCAAATCCAACGGAACCTGCCAGATAGGTCCAAAAAGCAGCGCGATCAATCGCAAACCAGCCCTGCCCTTCCTTTTGCACCAGGTAGTACATAAAGCCAAACAGCATTGCCACCAAACCAACCAAAAGGTAAAAGTGGAAGTGTCCAGGAACCCACATGGTGTTGTGCATCACATTGTTTACCGCAACAGTGGCGTCGATAATCGCCGGAATAACACCTGCGGCCCAACCAAACATGGAAAGAAACAGCAATGATGAAGCAATATCCCACTTAATCCCGGATTTATGGACAATAGTAAGCGCGCCATAAGCCGTGACTACCACCAGCGGTATGCCATTGGCATAGGACAGAATCTGGCCCAAAACCATCGCCCAGGTTGGCATCGCAAAATCCATGAGTAAATGGTGCGGATAAACTGCCATGACCATCAGCGATGAAGCACTCCATGCTGCCAGAAATACTTTGTTTACCTTCCAGGGTCGCCCTGTGTACTCTGGAAGCAATTCGTATACAGCAATAACAGCCTGATAGATGGTTGCATTGATAAATACATGACCAAAAAAGTAGATCAGGTTTTTCGTCAACAGCGCATCTACAGCAAATTCCGGGATAAACAAATTAATTAACATGATTGCCAGAACCACCGCTCCAGCAACGATCCCCATTATGTTAACAACGAACACCATAGTTGCTGCTACAATCGTGGCTGGCGGCATGGGGGCATCACTGCCAGCAAACAGCTGGGGCCAGCCAAGTGCCCTGGGAATACTCCGATATTTGGTCAGTATCGCACGGGCAACATCCAGATAAAAAATCAAGAACCCTGTACCGATCAATAGCATACCAAACATGAAGGAAGCGGCCGCCCAGGTTCCCCACACGCCCATTGAAATGGATGGCAAAGGAAAAAGAAAAGTCCACCCTCCACCAAAACCACCGATGAAAATACCGCCTAATACACAGACTACCCCAGTCAAAAACAGGCCCAGATTAATCCATAAGACGGCCACCGTCAGATCTACATAGCGGCGCAGGAAATACCATAGCACTGCGCTTGCCGCCAATCCTGAAATCCCTACCATACCAGCGCCATGCGCAGTCATTAATTGATAAAAAAAGTCAGGGGGTACACCGATCCATCCCGCTTGAGCAAGACGCATCGTTAGACCTACCAGCATCATCAGCAGATAGACTATTGCGCTGATACTCAAATAGGTCAGAATACCTGCCCGTGCGGAACCAGGCAGTGGTGTCAAATTTACATTATTCATCTCACTCTCCTTACAATTCAGAATGGGTGGCAGGTGCAGTTACGGTAAATATTCCAGGCACATAAGCTGATAATTGCCCGGTCGATCAAAGGTGTGTACCAGCTTATTTGTGTATCCAGGCATAGCCTGGGTTTGAGCAATCAACCTCAGATCACTGTCATAAATACCAAATCCATGGTTAACGTCGCCGCTCGTTACGTTAAAGGTAACCGGCTGGTCTGCCTCTGCGCTGTCCTGGCTCAAGACCCAGTACCACTGCTTCCCTTCAACATTGATATGTGCACCCTCTAGAGCTTTGTCATACGCAGTCCCGTAAGGTAAAGAGCGTGTAGTACCGATGGTTACAAAAACACCACCCACCACAATTACTCCAAACAGGATACGTCGCAACCTGTAAGCATTCGTCTGCACCTGTTTATATTCAGCTTGATTGGCCGACTTCATTACCACAAACACAAACGCCGACAAAACAAGCCCCATCAGAACCAGGCTGAGAATAAACACACTGCTTTGTATCTCGAACATAACGCCTCCTTCTACCACTTTTAAGTCATATTAATTACATGTTTAAATATATGTATATCTTTTACATGTTTATATTCTTACTTATTTAATGGCATGTCAAGCTTTTAATGTATTTGACTTACACCTTTTATATAATGTATTATTCTTGCATGGTTAAATATAGGGGAAAGTTATTTAAGCATATAAACTCACCGGCATGCCTTTACCAGTGGGTCAATCAATATACGAGGTGATCAAAATGCATACGGATACCATCAATCATTTTGGCGAATACGCCGAAAAGAAAATGAAGTTTTTCAAATCACACCCTGCTGCATTTTTTGTTGGAGCAATGATGGCTGGCGCTTATATCGGACTGGGGATCATTTTGATTCTATCAG
>CBDUGR010000012.1:0-13224 GCA_965366515.1 uncultured Gammaproteobacteria bacterium
TACATCGATCCATTAGCATGATCAATTTTAACAAGGTGCTTTTACCCGCACCGGAATGCCCGGTCATAAACGCCATTTCACCGTCAGCCAGATCAAAGGTAACCTGGCTCAGTGCATCGTGACCGCTTTCATAACGCTTACTAACCCTGTCAAAGGTGATCATGGCGCCTTTTCCGTTAGGAATTGCTGGCTACAACAATAATGAATAATTGCTTAAGCAAAGTACTTTAATAAAGTACCGTAATTATGGTCAATCAAACAGGGCAGAAACAAACTGCTCTGCATCGAAGGGCCGCAAGTCTTCTATTTTTTCGCCCACTCCAATAAAGCGAATCGGGATACCCATCTGTTTAGCCACGGCAAAAATAACCCCCCCTTTCGCTGTACCATCTAACTTCGTCATAGTAATACCTGTAACGCCGACCGCTTCATTGAATAACTTGGCCTGGCTTAACGCATTCTGTCCGGTTCCTGCGTCCAGAACCAGCATCACCTCATGAGGCGCACGCAGATCCAGTTTAGCCATTACTCGTTTAACTTTAGTGAGCTCGGCCATCAGATTATCTTTATTTTGCAAGCGCCCCGCCGTATCTGCGATAAGAACATCTATACCACGCGCACGTGCGGATTCCAACGCATCATAAATTACTGAGGCACTATCGGCACCGGTATGCTGTGCAACCACGGGCACCTGATTACGTCGCCCCCATTCTTCAAGTTGCTCTACTGCCGCCGCTCTAAAGGTATCACCTGCTGCCAGCATAACAGACGCTCCCTCGGCCCGGAATCGCATGGCAAGCTTGCCAATGGTGGTCGTTTTTCCAGCACCGTTAACTCCCACCATTAGAATAACAAATGGCCCCTCCTGACTGCCCCACAGCAACGGCTTTGAGCAAGGCTCCAGTATACGCTGCAATTCAGCCCTTAACTCACCATATAGGATTTTCGGATCTGACAAATCTGTTTTTTTAAGCGCCGTAGTCAATGCCTCGATAATTTGCCGCGTCGCCTCAACCCCGACATCGGCCATCAACAATTGCGCTTCTATTTCTTCAATAACATCTTCGTCAATTGATCCCTGCCCCAACACAAGACCAGCCAGGCCCTCGACAAGATTATTGTGGGTACGGCTCAGCCCTTTCTTTATGCGAGCGAATACCGATTGTTCTGGTTCTGGTTCTGGTTCTGGTTCTGGTTCTGGTTCTGGTTCTGGTTCTGGTTCTGACTGCGATACTGGTGCACTATCTGGCTGCGCACCCTGCACTTTCGATTCGACTTCTCTCGGTAACGGCTCAACCTTTATCTGTTCACGATGTGCATCACCCGCTACAACCCTTGACTGCTTGCTGTTCCGAGGTTTTATCAATCTCGACTTTAAATCTGCCAACAAAAGAAAAAACAATCCACCCAGCAGCGCTAAACCCAGAAATTCCGGGGTAATATTAACCGAAAAAATACTCATAAAAACAAACTAACTCCAACTTCCGTTACTGGCACCACGAAATCTCCTCCATCGCACAGATCGAAGACTATGGCCGACTGCCAAAATGGGCTATCCTACCACCTGCAGAGGGCAAACAAAACTAAGGAGCCCCTGATTAATTCTTTGAACCCATAGGCTTTGCAGACCGCGGCGCTGATCAGAACATCGCTGACTCTGCAGGGAGCAATAGTATGACGGAGCAACAACCCAGGTTTAGTAGGAAATTTTTAACTATTCTAATGATTATTACAGCGATCGCGATTGCATTACTGTCACGTACCGGCCCTCCCCCGGAACCTGAGTCTGGAACCATTAAAAAACAAACAATAGAAACCGATAAGAAGTAAAATTATATGTCGCGCAAGAAACAAAGCCGCCCCACATTGCAGCGACAAAATCGCTTAAGGATTATCGGCGGGCAATGGCGGGGGAGGAAGCTAAAATTCCCAGACATCCCTGGTTTAAGGCCGACGCCAGATCGTTTGCGCGAAACACTGTTTAACTGGCTCAGCCCCGCACTAACTGAAGCACGCTGCCTTGATCTTTTTAGCGGGAGTGGGGCGCTGGGTCTAGAAGCACTATCGCGCGGTGCTCGATGCGCTACTATTATTGACCAGTCCACCAAAGTTGTAGAGCAACTACGACAGAATTTGTCAGATCTCTCCTGCAACTCTGCCGAATTGATGCAGACTGATGCGCTGCAATGGCTCGAAAAGCTGGCACCCGGTCAACTGGAGCCCTACGATATTATTTTTTTGGATCCACCCTTTAATCAGGAAATGGTTGATCCCTGTTGCCAGTTGCTCGAACAAAAACTATTAGTTTCCAAAGGTGCTTATATATACACCGAAACCGAAGCATCCTGGAGTGGAGAAGTACCTCTAACCTGGGAACTACATCGAACTAAAACTACTGGCCAGGTCGCAAGCCGTCTTTTTATAGCCCACGAATAGTCACGGATAGTTTGAGCATAGCCCACGAATTGGGTACCATCTCAAGCTAAAACATAATGATTAAAAAAAATCATCGGTAGCCTATGCTAAATATGTTAAAAACAGCCATTTACCCCGGCACATTTGACCCTATCACGACAGGGCATACAGACCTCGTAGAGCGTGCCTCTCAGTTATTCGATCATGTGGTCGTTGCCATTGCCGCAAGCACAAAAAAAGAGCCCCTGCTAGACCTTAAACAGCGTGTAAAGCTCGCAGAACACGTCCTGTCTCACCTTGAGAATGTCGAAGTTTGCGGTTTTAATATTTTGCTAACTCGTTTTGCCAAACAAAAGAATGCCAACATCATCATTCGCGGGCTCAGAGCGGTATCGGATTTTGAATTTGAGTTTCAACTGGCAAACATGAATCGCGCCCAGTCACCCGATCTGGAGACGGTCTTTCTCACCCCTTCAGAAAAGTATTCCTACATTTCTTCAACATTAATACGGGAAATCGCCTCACTGAATGGAGACGTTTCTCAATTTGTACATCCCGAAGTGGAAAAAGCCTTGAAAGAAAGGTTCGCGGCAAAAGACTGAAATACACTGCTGTCCCGTAACGTTAACAGACCCGCCCAGTCCATCAAAACAGAGCTTACGCTATGGCGTTAATGATAACCGATGAATGCATTAACTGTGATGTCTGTGAACCGGAATGTCCCAATGCGGCCATTTACCCAGGTCCGGATATTTATGTGATTGATCCTGATCGGTGCACAGAATGCAAGGGACACTACGATAGACCCCAGTGCGTTGAAGTTTGCCCAGTAGACTGTATTCCCGTAAACCCGGAGCACATCGAAACTGAACAGCAACTGCTGCTTAAGTTTCAGCAACTTACTCAGGAATGATCCGGAGCACGTAATCCACGCAGAAACTACTCCGACAAAATCCAGCGCCACTAAACCGAAGTCCAGTACCACCAAACCGATGACTGCAGACCAGCTACCTATGTTGAGCGCAACTGCGCTTTAGGACCTGGTAACTTTTCTGCCCGTCATGACTACTCCTGATATCCCGTTTGTTTGCAGCCGAGACACCGCACAAATGTATTTCTTGCCGGTTTAACCACTAATGTCTCTCCCGCCTGCTCTACATTCCCGCCGAGCAATGAAATAGGCAAAGTAACTACATAGAGACTAGCTCCGATAACAGTTGTAGCAAGAAATAACGGCCTGGCAACGACCGCGTCAGCGACCATAGCACCGCCGCTTGGCTCTTCATCAATTCCTTTTGCATAAGTTGCGCCGGGTAACAAATAGGCCAACACAAGCGTTAACATTAACCCGATACGTCCCAGTTTGGAAATAAGCAGTTTCATAGGATCAATCCTTTTGTTTTTCGGTAAGTTAATTCAAATATAGCAGCATTTTGATAATTGACTAGGGTTGCCGACAGGCAGTTAACCCAATGATAACGCAATTCAGCATTCTAATGCTGACAATTGCTACAGTATACCGTGCTTCGCTGCCCTAAACGTATCTCTCTTAGCTTAGCCTGACATTTTAAACAATTGCCGCCAGCTCTCCCATATACCTGCAGTGATTGACTGAAATAACCGGGGTTTCCATCACTGTTCACAAAATCGCGCAAGCTGGTACCACCCACACGAATGGCCTCCAAAAGTATTTTTTTTATCATGGCGGCCAGGCGTTGATAGCGAACTAACCCTATACGGCCTGCTGAGCGCCGCGGATGAATACCTGCGGAAAAAAGCGCTTCATTAGCATAAATATTACCCACACCCACAACCACTCGTCCATCCATAATAAATTGCTTAATTGAAACACTGCGATTTACCGCCTGTTGATAAAGGTAATCGCCATCAAATTCGACACTCAACGGTTCAGGCCCAAGATGTTTCAGTAACGAGTGTTGCAAAGGCTCTTGACGGGTCCACAGCAGCGCACCAAATCTTCTAGGGTCCCGGTAACGCAACCTCAAACCAGAATCCAGACAAATATCAACATGATCGTGGGCAGCCACATTCGCGGTTTCATCGACAATACGCAAGCTGCCCGACATACCCAGATGTATGATCAGCGTGCCTGCCTCGGTATTCAACAGCAGATACTTGGCCCTGCGCCCTACTGACAACACAGTCTGTCCAATGAGTCTGGCTGGCAGATCATCTGCCACCGGCCAGCGCAGGCGCGGCTGACGCACGATAACCTGGTCTACCTTACGCCCTTCAATATGAGGCGAAATCCCACGGCGGGTTGTCTCAACTTCAGGTAACTCAGGCATGCTCTTTCATCGACAATAGACCATCTTCATCATGCTAAGGTATCGCCTTAAGATACTTAAGGTCAGGCCACCATTGCAACACAAGTACAAGCTTTCGCAGCAATCAATCCAACAATCGACAGACACAAAAAAGCCCAGTCTAGGCTGGGCTCTTATAAAGCTTCACAAAATCTGTTGCTATTTAATTTTGGACTCTTTGTACATCACATGCTTGCGCACAACCGGATCATATTTTTTCATTTCCATCTTGTCCGGCATGGTTCTCTTATTTTTTGTGGTCGTATAATAATGACCAGTACCTGCTGATGAAACCAGCTTAATTTTATCACGCATTTTTCTGTTCCTTATCCTGTCTTATGTCCGGCTAAACTTTTGCGCCGCGACCTCGAATATCGGACAAAACCTGTTCGATACCCAGTTTATCAATAATACGCATGCCTTTAACCGAAACACGTAATTTTACGAATCGCTTCTCAGACTCAATCCAGAATCGATGCGTATGCAAATTTGGAGAAAAACGGCGACGCGTCTTATTGTGCGCGTGCGATACATTATTTCCAGCTACCGGACGTTTACCTGTAACCTGACAGACCTTAGACATTACTTTGTCCCTACCTAATTCAAACGATTTTTAGACGATCACCGAGCAGCCCGTTTTCCGGACCAGTCTCAAAGGGGACGCATTTATACCAGAACACCAATTTCATGGCAAGTTATTGAGCAATTATTTAGCCTTTCCTGGCACGATTTTAGATTAATCCTCGCTCTGCTAACGACACTACCTCCTGGTCACCCACAATCATATGATCCAGCACTCGCACATCAATAAGCTCCATTGCAGATTTGATCCGCGCAGTTACCGCCCGATCCGCCTCACTGGGTTCGGCGACACCCGAAGGATGGTTATGCGCCAGAATCACACTGGCAGCATTGTGCTCTAGCGCTTTTTTAACAATTTCCCTGGGATAGACGCTGGCACCATCAATGGTACCGAAAAAGTGCGGGACAAAATGAATCAATCGGTGTTGACTGTCCATATACAGACAGGCGAAAACCTCATGACGATAATGACGCATTGCCGTTCTTAGAAAATCTCTGGTTATCTGCGGACTGGTAAATTCAACTCCCCTGGTTAGCTGCTCCGCCAAATGGCGTTTCGCCATCTCCAGCACCGCTTGCAGTTGTGCGTATTTAGCGAGCCCAAGCCCCGGTTGAGCGCTGAACTGTTTAAAGTTCGCATCCAGTATTCCGCGAATCCCTCCAAATGCCGCCAGTAGTTGTCTCGAGAGGTCTACTGCAGTAATACCTGGCAACCCAGTACGAAGAAAAATGGCCAGCAACTCGGCATCTGATAACGCCTGTGCACCTCTTTCTAAAAGTTTTTCCCGCGGCCGTTCCATTTCTGGCCATTGGTTAATTCCCATAATAACTTCCTTGTTAAGTGGTTATTGAACATCCAACTCCCTCTGCGCCGTCTGGCAAACAAAACACCACATAAGGTTATAAGTAAATGTATAGAACGTCAGGGCAATTGTAAATCGGCTATTCTCTTTTGCATTACATAGCGCCAATTGCGTTCAAACTTCTCCAGCAACCTTTGCTAGAGCTGTTCTCGGCATCAAAGCAATGGTATCTTAGCGCATATTTAAACAGGTTCATTTGTGGGGACAGATGTCAACGCTCACCAACAAACAGATTATTCTTGGTATTACTGGCGGAATAGCAGCCTATAAGAGTGCCGAACTCGCACGCCTGTTAATTGACAAAGGTGCTACGGTACATGTAGTGATGACCGCTGCTGCACAGGAGTTTATTACGCCTCTAACCATGCAGGCGCTCACGGGCAATCCTGTGCACACAACGTTACTCGACCCACAGGCTGAAGCTGGCATGGGGCACATACAGCTAGCCCGTTGGGCCGATTTGATTCTTATTGCACCCGCAAGCGCCAATTTTATTGCCCGAATGGCACAGGGAAAAGGCGATGATTTGCTAACAACCGTTTGCCTGGCCAGCACCGCACCTGTCGCCATTGCACCCGCCATGAACCAGAATATGTGGCAAGATGCCCATACACAACGTAATCTGGAATCACTAAGGGCAGATGGAAAAATCATCATGGGGCCTGCCGACGGCCCCCAGGCCTGCGGTGACGTTGGCCCGGGGCGTATGTTGGAGGCTGCACAAATTGCACAATTGGCGGCCGAACAGTTTGAGAAAAAAGGACTATCTGGCAAACATGTAGTGATTAACGCCGGACCGACCCGAGAAGCCATTGACCCGGTTCGTTACATTTCCAATTATAGCTCAGGGAAAATGGGCTACGCATTGGCAGAAGCTGCCGTTGAAGCCGGTGCAAAAGTTACATTAATCAGCGGCCCGGTTAATCTTGCAGCTCCGGAACGCGTTGAATTAATTAGCGTAATCAGCGCTGAAGAGATGTATCAACAATCTGTAAAACTGGCGCTCAATAGTGACGTTTTCATTGCATCTGCGGCTGTGGCTGACTATCGCCCCGTAAAGGTGGAGCCTCAGAAAATAAAAAAGCAGGCTGACGTGTTACAAATACAACTTACACCGAATAAAGATATCGTTGCTGCCGTAGCCGCGCTTGATAGCAAACCCTTTACGGTAGGCTTCGCCGCTGAAACACAGAACCTTGAAGACTATGCGAAGAAAAAACTAACCCAGAAGAAGCTGGATTTGATCGTTGCCAATGATGTATCAAAGGAGGATATCGGCTTCAATAGCGATGACAATGAAGTAACGCTATTCTGGCCATCGGGTCAACGCTGCATGGATAAGGCCTCCAAGCGGCAACTGGCACGCCAAATTATTGAATTTATTTCCCAACAATTGGAAACGACTGACTAAACAATGGAAAAACTACAAATTAAGATTCTCGATCCACGCATAGGAAATGAAATCCCAATGCCCGAATATGCAACCAGCGGCTCTGCAGGCCTCGATCTAAGGGCCTGTATTGATCAGGACACCCTGCTGGCTCCGGGGCAAACAGAACTGATACCCACCGGGCTGTCCATCTACATAGAAAATCCCAACTATGCAGCGATGCTACTCCCTCGATCTGGACTGGGACACAAGCATGGCATAGTACTGGGCAACCTGGTCGGCTTGATTGACTCAGATTATCAGGGCCAGCTGATGGTATCCTGCTGGAATCGAGGCAATACCGATTACACCATCAAGGTGGGGGAGCGCATCTCTCAGATGATCATCGTTCCTGTGTTACAAACTCAGTTTCAGATTGTCGATGAATTTGAAACCAGTCAAAGGGGCGCAGGCGGCTTTGGCCACACCGGCGCGCACTAGAGTTGGTATCGTCTAGCGCTTATTATTTGTTTACTATAGTCAGTATGGTAGGATCATTCGGCACACACACGCCAGCAGGGGGATAAATTGGCAAAACAACAACAATCGGCAATACCCTCCGATATTCGTAAAGCTATTGAACCGGATCAGAGCTTATTTAAATTTAGTATAATAAGTATCGTTGGTGCTATCGCAGCATTTGCGATCACTGCATTTTTGCTCTACACCATGGTAATTAATGGCAGCAACAAACAACTCACGGAGACACTTTTTGAGTCTCATGCCAAATCCTACACAGACTATTTCAATTTAAAACTTGGGCAGCTGCAAAATCAGCTATCGCACGTAGCGGACAACCATGAACTTTTGGTCGCCTTGCAAAATAGCGATAGCGCCGCACTTTCCGAACTGGAACAATCAGCCCTGGCCAATATTCCCGATCTCGATCATGTCAAGTTTCTGATACTTGGAAGTGCGAGCCTGAACCAAGAGCAGTTAAAACTGAGTTTCCCTGAAATTGACATGGTCAACCGTGCCGAAAAGGGAGAACAAGTCTCCGCGGAAGCACATACCCATAAAGGTCAACAGTTAGTAAGAATGGTGCAATCAGTGACCGCACCTAACTCCAACACGGCTTTAGGTGTTATTTTAGCCAGCTTTAGTCTCGATGCCCTAAAGGATCAACTGAGCAGCTTTGATAGCAGTTATGGCTCAGTGCAGCTGGAACAGGTCTTTAGAGGTAGCGATCCTCAACTATTAATCCAAACAGGTGAGATATTTAACACCGACCAACCTATTCTTGAAAGCAAACTCCTGTCCCCGCACCTAAGAGTTCTTTTTCAGCCTTCAAAAAAGCTAGCTCAGGAAAATACGCTTTCCGCATGGGTTTTTTGGCTACCATTAGCGTTTGCCCTACTCGTTGCAACTATCAGTACACTAGTGGCCTATGTGCAATTACGTAACAGTGTACGTGGCGACGCCATCACTTTGGTCAATTATTGCCGGGAATTGATTTCCGGAAGAGCGGGCAAAGAACCTGCCTTCTCCCTCAGTTTATTTCACAGTATGGCAAAAACGCTGGCATTTACAGAGAGAGGCTCACCTTTAATGAGCAACGGTACTGCGCCGGACATCGAGGAGGAACCTGAACAAGAGAAGATATCTCAACCTTCCAAACCCGGCACCATGGAAGTCAGCGACCTGATAGAAGCCGAACTGAATGACGAAGATATTCTTGATCTTGACCTGCCTTCAATCTCAGGGTTTGACAACGACAATGAAAACGACGAAGAGAAAAAGGAAGATAAGGTCAGTAACGTCAAGGAACCAATAGAACAACCGCCCGCCAGCATTTCGCCAGAAATTTTCCGTGCTTATGACATCAGGGGCATCGTCGACGAATCACTGAATACCGAAACCGCTTACCGGATCGGTCAGGCTGTAGGGTCAGAAGCCGCTGCTCAGGGCGAGAAATCAATCGTTATTGGTGCCGATGGTCGTCTTTCAAGCCCAGAACTATGCGCAGCCCTGGCTCAGGGTCTTCGCGACACCGGCCGTAATGTCATCAACATAGGGATGGTGCCGACCCCGCTGGTGTACTATGCAACTCACAATACTGATGCAAAATCTGGCATTGTTGTAACCGGGAGTCACAACCCTTCAAACTATAACGGCTTTAAAATTGTAATCGCTGGAAAAACGCTGGCTAACGACGAAATACAATCGTTGCGTGAGCGTATAGAGAAAAGAGACTTTTGTACCGGTGGCGGCATTCTCGAAGACATGGAGATAGTTAATCATTATATCGAGAGAATAGTCAGCGATATCGCGATGGCAAAACCACTGAAGGTCGTGGTTGATTGCGGCAATGGCGTTGCCAGTGTGGTCGCCCCAAAACTGATAGAATCATTGGGATGCGAAGTAATTCCTCTTTTTTGCGAGATAGATGGTCGCTTTCCAAATCACCACCCGGATCCGGGAAAACCGGAAAATCTTCAGGATTTGATTGCAGCGGTGGCAGAGCATAAAGCTGATATTGGCATTGCGTTTGATGGCGATGGCGATCGAGTTGGCGTGGTCACTAATAAAGGGACTATTATTTGGCCAGACCGGTTAATGATGTTATTTGCGAAGGATGTCTGCTCCAGAAATCCTGGAGCAGATATTATCTACGACGTGAAATGCACTCGCAGACTGGCCGGCTTAATCAGTAATTACGGCGGTCGCCCCATCATGTGGAAAACCGGACACTCTTTAATTAAAGCGAAAATGAGGGCAACAGGGGCATTACTCGCTGGCGAAATGAGCGGACACATCTTTTTTAAAGAGCGCTGGTTCGGGTTTGACGACGGTCTATATAGCGCAGCAAGACTTCTGGAAATACTGAGTTTGTCCACAAGCGATGCGGATACTCTATTTTTGTCATTCCCGGACGATATCAGCACACCGGAATTGAATATTGAAGTGACCGAGCAAAGCAAATTCAATATTGTTGAAAAATTGCAGGAAAGCATTAAATTTGATGACGCGGAGATTACTACAATTGACGGTGTTCGTGCAGACTTCAATAACGGCTGGGGTTTGGTGCGAGCCTCCAACACCACACCGGTTCTGGTATTACGATTCGGTGCCGAAGATGAACCGGCACTGGAAATAATCAAAGATCGCTTTAAGCAGGCGCTGCTTGCCGTTGAGCCAACCCTTAACATCCCTTTTTAACCTGTTGAGCTCCCTTAATCACTATTACCTGAATAAGAAACGCTGATGCCTGAAAATAAAGACTTAAATTTGATACCCAAAATCCTCACAGAGGCGCTTCCCTATATTCAGCGCTTCACCGGAAAAACGTTCGTCATTAAGTATGGCGGCAACGCCATGATTGACAAGAAGCTAAAGAATAGCTTTGCGCGGGATATCGTATTGCTCAAACATGTCGGCATAAATCCGGTAATCGTGCATGGAGGTGGCCCACAAATTGGAGACTATTTAAAAAGACTTAATATTGAATCGCATTTCGTTGAGGGCATGCGGGTCACAGACAGTGAAACCATGGATGTTGTGGAAATGGTTCTTGGTGGATTAGTCAACAAAGAAATTGTCAGCCTGCTCAACTGTAATGGCGGAAAGGCGGTTGGTCTAACCGGTAAAGACGGCCATTTTATTAGCGCAAAAAAGCTCACGGTTTCCCGAAAATCACCTGAAATGGAAGCAACTGAAATTGTTGATATCGGCCACGTAGGTGAAGTCACAAACATTGATTCCCGGGTCGTCGATATGCTGGTAAACAGCGATTTTATACCCGTCATCGCTCCCATAGGTGTCGGGGCAGATGGGTTTTCCTACAATATCAATGCTGATTTGGTCGCCGGAAAGGTTGCAGAAACCCTGCATGCAGAAAAACTGATTTTACTAACCAACACCGCTGGCCTGCTCGACAAATCGGATAAGGTTCTTACCGGACTCGACACCGAGCAGGTCAACCAGCTAATCGCGGATGGTACTATTTATGGCGGCATGCTGCCGAAAATACGCTGCGCATTGGAAGCGGTTGCTAATGGCGTCACCAGTAGTCATATCATTGACGGAAGAGTGCCCCACTCCACCTTATTGGAAATTTTTACCGACAAAGGTATCGGTACCCTGATCACTAACCAGTAGCTCTTAATTTCAATATTTATCCTCGATATTGCTGACAGCAAGCTATAAGCTCGCTAGTATGATTTGAGCAAATAATTTTAGCTGAAGTAAATAGAGTTAATACGGCCCTTTATGACAGATAGTAAACCCTCAAGACGTGAAGTCATTCTCCAAACGCTAGCGCAGATGCTAGAATCCAATCCCGGCCAGCCCATCACAACTTCCGCCCTGGCTCACAGCGTTGGCGTTTCCGAGGCTGCCCTGTATCGGCACTTCCCCAGTAAGGCAAAAATGTTCGAGGCATTAATCGAGTTTGTCGAAGAAACTCTGTTTCCACGAATAAGCCTGATTATCAAAGAAGAACAGACTGTACAACTTCGCTGCGAGAAGATCCTGCATCTGGTACTTACCTTTGCCGCTAAGAATCCCGGTCTCTGTCGTATTCTGATGGGAGATGCGCTAACTGGAGAACATGAGCGTCTTCGTATCAGGGCCGCACAGGTTTTTGAACGTATTGAAACACAGTTGAAACAGGTGCTGCGCCAGGCTGAAATCGAAGAAGAGGTCTTTGTAGACCAGACCATTAGCGCAGCCGCTAATATGCTGCTGGCCTGGGTTGAAGGTCGTATCATTCAGTTTGTACGCAGTGGCTTCCAGCGTCCACCCAATCATATGTGGCAGGAACAATGGACGCTTTTGTCCAGCAACCTGTTTAGAACTGAAAAATTCAGCCCATTCAGAGGCGCTTAGCCCAACTCACCAAGCAGGTACTTGAGTCTTTTAATATCTTCCTGAAAGGCTGCACGCACCTGCTCCTTTTCAGTCTCTTTTGCACTAATTGCCTGCTCTGCATCCTTTATTTTTAGTTCCAGGGTATGCAGCGTTTGCAGAATTTTTTCCGGGATCGTCTGTCCCGTTCTCTCTAAATTTGCCGCCTGCCCCTGCAAATCGGCCACTTTACTCTTGTAGGAAATAATATTTCCTTTCTGTATCTCGATGAAGTTATCAAACTCATCAAGCTTACGCTTGCGCACTCTCTCTACATCTTCCGGCACACTGTAGTATCGAAGCAAAGCCTCATCCTTTGACCTTTGCAATTCGACTTGGTGGCGTTGTTCCGCCTCTTTGAGCATCTTCGACGCCCGCTCATCCAGAATATTTTTTGGAAGCACCACATCCACTACGCGCCCGCGATCATTGAGCACTTCATAGCCATTTACAACAAACTCTGGCGGCACAGAGTACCCAATATGCAGTTCCCCGGCATCGTCTCGATAACGATAACTGAAACCGGCGGACCAAGCACCGGCGCTTAAACCAAACACCAATAGAAAAACCCAAAACTGCTTGCCCAAACACTTGCACATAGAAATTTATCTCTACACGAATTAACTAACATAGCGAACGACTCTCTCGGATGACAGCCGTTTATATAGGTTAGCTCAAATTCTGAGTCCAGGCAAAAAAGCACAAATTCATCCCGCCACTCCATAGCGCTCTCGATACAAATTAACCTGCTCCAAGACGCCAG
>CBDUGR010000013.1:0-13224 GCA_965366515.1 uncultured Gammaproteobacteria bacterium
CTATTAAGAGAGATGGAGCTCACCGAGCGCAGTGGTCAGTGCAACCATGGGCGGCCAACCTGGACCAGTCTGAGTCTCGCCGAACTTGATAAGCTGTTCCTGAGGGGGCGCTAGTGAGCAAGCCGCTTGCTATCTGTTTGATGGGCCCAACGGCGACTGGCAAAACGGAGTTGGCTGAACAGTTAGTACAGAGGTTGCCCTGCGATATTATCAGTGTTGATTCGAGTCTGGTTTATCGTGGTATGGATATAGGGACGGCTAAGCCTGGTCCTGAAGTGCTCGCCAGGGCACCTCATCGCTTGATAGATATTAGGGACCCCTCTCAACCCTACTCGGCAGCAGATTTTCGTCTCGATGCGCTCAGGGAAATGGATGAAATCGTGCAGGCGGGCCGTATTCCTCTGCTGGTCGGTGGTACGATGCTTTACTTTAAGGTGCTGAGCGAGGGTATTGCGGCGATGCCTGCAGCAGATGAGCGAGTGCGAAAGCAAATTCAGGATGAGGCGGATCGAGGCGGTTGGGAAAGACTCTATAAAAAGCTGCAGCAGATTGATCCCGTTGCTGCAAAAAAGATACACCCCAATAATCCGCAAAGGTTGATGCGAGCACTGGAAGTCTATGAGCTCACCGGATTGCCGATGGGGCAGCACTGGCAAAAGCAGGGCTTGGACACAGAAGGCGTGGGTCGTTTTCGGCTGGTTAACTTCGCCATTGCGCCGCAGGAAAGAAGTGAGCTGCATCAACGCATCGAGGAAAGATTCCAGGCTATGCTGGCGCAGGGGTTGGTCGATGAAGTTAGCGCATTATATCGGCGCGGCGACTTAAATGGCAATTTGCCGGCGTTGCGTGCTGTAGGCTATCGCCAGGTATGGCAGTACCTTGAGGGAAGCTTGAGCTATGAGCAAATGATTGATAAAGCCGTTATTGCGACCCGACAGCTGGCAAAAAGACAGCTAACCTGGCTGCGCAGCTGGTCGCCGCTTAATTGGCTCAATATGAATGATGAGGATTTGTCTGGTACAATCTTGAAAATGCTGGAATTGCCTCCATATAAAACAGGGTAGCGGCTGTATTTGTGTAAATTTGTTGTCTTTAGAAGGGAATTAAAATCCTTTTGTTTTGTCTCCAGTTTTAGGGGACGCAAAAGATTATGGGCTGCTCGTAAAACAATTGGGCAGCGACAAGGGCAAATCTCCTGATACATTTGTCTAAAAAAGGAATCTGGGCAGATTATTTAGTTGAATTATGTTGGTTATCAGGGGATAGTTTAGCTTCAGAGGCTATATCCAAAGGCGGGTGTTGGCTTTTGTTGTTATAATCGCCAGCAGAACAATAAGATAAAAATTCGGTAGCGATACTGAAGTAATACAGGAGCAATTTCAATGTCAAAGGGGCATACATTACAAGACCCTTTTTTAAACGCTTTACGGAAAGAGCGGGTACAGGTCTCTATTTTTCTGGTAAATGGAATTAAATTGCAAGGGCAGATAGAGTCTTTTGATCAGTTTGTTATATTGCTAAAGAATTCAGTCAGCCAGATGGTGTATAAACACGCGATTTCTACGGTAGTGCCCGCGCGAAATGTACAGATTCCAGCGGCGGAAATGAATAAATAGCAGCACACTCAGAGGTTGGGCAGTATTTTTGTTTTTTGAGCGTCCGCAAAGTAGTGAGAAAGCTATTCTGGTCCATCTCGATCTCACCGATGAGTCGGAGCAGGAAGACTGTATAGAATTTCAGGAGCTGGTCAGATCGGCGGGTGTGGATATGGCCGCCATGTTGACTGCGCGCCTCTCTCAACCGAATCCAAAATACTTTGTTGGTGCGGGAAAAGTTGAAGAAATTCGTGAAGTCGCGGTTGCGAATGATGTCGAATTGGTACTCTTCAATCATGCCTTAACCCCCAGTCAGGAACGCAACCTGGAGCAAGCATTAAAGTGCAGAGTGCTTGATCGAACCGGGCTGATTCTCGATATTTTTGCGCAGCGGGCGCGGACCCATGAAGGCAAGTTGCAGGTTGAGCTGGCCCAGTTGCAGTATATATCTACCCGGCTAATCCGCGGTTGGACCCACCTCGAACGACAGAAAGGTGGTATTGGGCTGCGTGGGCCGGGTGAAACCCAGCTTGAAACTGATCGTCGATTGTTGCGAGCTCGTATTAAAACGATCAAGGCTAAGTTGGTCAAGGTGCGGCAACAACGAAGTCAGGGACGGCAAGCGCGCAAGCGCGCAGAGCTGGCGACAGCAGCGTTGGTGGGCTATACCAATGCGGGCAAGTCAACGCTGTTTAACAGGCTCACGGATGCCAACGTTTATGCGCAGGATCAGTTATTCGCGACCTTGGACCCAACGCTGCGACGTATAGAAGTTGATGGTTTGGGTGCAATCGTTTTGGCCGATACGGTGGGTTTTATACGTCATTTGCCTCACAAACTGGTTGAGGCTTTTCGGGCTACATTACAGGAAACCAGCGATGCTAATCTGTTGTTGCATGTAGTCGATGCAGCGGATGCGAATCGTGATGTGAATATGGAGCAGGTTAATTTTGTGCTCAATGAAATCGAGGCTGAGCACGTGCCCCGCTTGCTGGTGTATAACAAAATTGACATGATGGATAAAATGGAGCCGCGTATTGATCGTGACGAATCAGGGCGGCCTTGGCGCGTTTGGATGTCCGCGCAATCCGGAGCGGGCGTGGATCTGTTGTTACAGGCAGTTAGCGAAAATCTGGCTCAGAACATGGTGAGAAAGGAGCTGCGAATTCCAGCAGATAAGGGACGCTTGCGAGCTGAATTTTACCAGCAGGGCGCAGTGCTGGATGAGAAGGTGAATGAAGCGGGCGAATATCTGATGCAAGTCTGTTTGCCGAAAAAAGATTTGGATAGAATAATGGCGCGGAATTAACCGACGTCGATTTCGATTATGCTTGCAGGGGCCGGATCTGGGCTCTAGAATGCGAGACAATTTCTTTAATTAATGGGTTTGTTGTGCTGAGCGATGACGCCGGCAAACTATAGATGGAGAAGGCTATGGCCTGGAATGAGCCGGGTAATCAGAACGATAAAGACCCCTGGGGCGGGAAAAAAGATGGTGGAAACCAGGGCCCCCCCGACTTAGATGAAGCCCTGCGCAAGTTGCAGGGCCAGCTGGGTAAAATTTTTGGCGGTAAAGGTGGGTCAGGCTCTGGTTCGGGAAAATTAAGTGGTGGCGCTTTTTCGCTGATTCTGGTTGGCGCGGTAGTTGTATGGGCGCTGATGGGGTTCTATACCATTGATCAGCAAGAGCGAGGCGTAGTATTGCGTTTGGGTAAGTTTCTGGAAACGGTGCAGCCAGGATTGCAATGGAATCCGCCGCTGGTTGATCGGGTCGAAAAAGTTAATGTGACAAAAGTCCGCTCGCATAGCTCGCGCGGTACGATGCTGACCGAAGATGAAAATATCGTAGAAATTAATTTGTCAGTCCAATATGTTGTTTCCGATCCGAGAAAGTTTTACCTGAATGTGCGTGATCCGGAGTTGAGTCTGGTGCATGCCAATGAGAGCGCGCTGCGTCATGTGGTTGGCAGTGGGGAGATGCATCAGGTGCTGACGGAAGGTCGGGAACTGATAGCTCAGGATGTACAGGTTCGATTACAGAGCTATCTTGATCGTTATGGTACCGGGCTGCAAATCAGCAAGGTCAATATCGAAAATGCCCAGGCACCCAAGGAAGTGCAGGCGGCTTTTGATGATGTGATTAAGGCGCGAGAGGATGAGCAAAGGGTGAAGAATGAGGCTGAGGCCTACGCTAATGGTATTATTCCGGTGGCCAGAGGATATGCTCAAAGGGTCAGAGAGGAAGCAAGTGCCTATCGTGAACAGGTTGTTGCCAGGGCCGAAGGTGAGGCGAATCGTTTTCTCAAGCTGTTGGCAGAGTACCAAAAGGCACCGGGCGTGACCCGAGAGCGTATTTATATTGATGCAATGCAAAGCGTATTGTCGAATAGCACAAAAATACTGGTGGATGTCAAAGGTGGAAACAATATGATGTACTTGCCTCTTGATAAGCTGGTCGGTGCAAATGCTGCCTCGAGCGGTTCCGGTGCTACCGTTAATTCGCGTCAGTTGGAGGAGTTAACCAATCAGGTGGTCGACCGAATGAGAGACCGGCAGGCCGGTGGTCGGCTAAGGGAGGGCCGTTAACATGGGACCTAAATCTGCATTCTCAATAGTCATTGTTTTGCTGGGCATGTTTATTGTCTCCCAGTGTTTGTATATCGTAAGCGAACGCGAGCGTGCCGTGTTACTTAAATTTGGTGAAGTTGTAGAGGCGGATGTTCAGCCCGGTCTTCATTTCAAGATACCGATTGTTAATAAAGTTAGAAAGTTCGATGGCCGGTTGCTAACGCTCGATGCGAGGCCGCAGCGCTTTCTCACCCTGGAGCAAAAAGCGGTTATCGTGGACTCCTTTGTCAAGTGGCGTATTCGGTCAGTTGAAAAGTACTATACGGCAACTTCTGGTGATGAATTTGTGGCCGCTCGGCTGCTTTCCTCGCGCGTCGATACTGGGCTGCGTAATCAGTTTGGTGAGCGGTCAATGCACGAAGTGGTATCGGGCGAACGCGATGAATTGATGCAGGAACTGACTCTGGAGCTGAATCAAATTGCACAGCAGGAGCTGGGTATGGAGGTGTTGGATGTCAGGGTTAAGGGAATTAATCTGCCCCCGGAAGTCAGCAGCTCAGTATTTAGTAGAATGGCCACCGAGCGAGAGAAAGAGGCAAGAGATCATCGCGCCAAAGGTAAAGAGCTTGCTGAGGGTATTGAGGCTGATGCCGATCGACAGCAAACCGTTATTGAGGCAGAAGCCTTTAGGGATTCAGAAAAGATCCGCGGTGATGGTGATGCCCTCGCCGCCTCTATTTACGCAGAGGCCTATCAACAGGATCCAGAGTTTTACGCTTTTTATAGAAGCTTAAACGCCTACAAAGAAACATTTGGTAATAAAGGTGACCTGCTTGTTCTGGAGCCGGACAGTGATTTCTTCAAGTACTTAAATAAGAAGAAATAGATGGCTGTTAAAAAACCTTGGGGATCATGATATTAATCCGGGATCTCCTAGTTATTTAAAAGCAGAAATTTGTTATAATCGCGCGGTTTAATAAGCCGCTAGCCGGAAGTACGGTGTACGTCCGGCTTTTTTATGAAAGGTGGGTTTGGATTGAATTTCTGGCATGAGCTAGCCGTAGCATTCTGCTTAATGATGGTGATTGAGGGTATTGTGCCTTTCATAGCACCGAAGCGCTGGCGAAGCATGGTTCAATTCCTGGCTGAGGTCGATGATCGCAGTATGCGTATTATGGGCCTGATCAGCATGTTGATTGGTACAGGCGTATTGTATCTGGTCAATTAGGTGCTATTTGCTCGCTGGTATTTGCAGAAATAGAGATAAAGATGACGGACTCAAATCGTTGGTTGTTACCAGATGGTATCGAAGAGGTGCTGCCTCCCCAGGCTTGGTGTGCCGAGACATTAAGGCGCCAGTTGCTGGATCTTTACCGCAGTTGGGGCTACGAGTTAGTCATTACTCCTTATATTGAATACATAGACTCCCTCTTAACAGGAATCGGCTCCGATCTTGATTTGCAAACCTATCGGGTCACTGACCAGTTAACCGGTCGAATGATGGGGGTGCGTGCCGACATGACACCTCAGGTCGCACGGATTGACGCACACAGTATGAAACACGCAGGGCCGGCGCGCTTCTGCTATGGTGGGAGTGTTTTGCATACCCGGGCCCCCAATATGCTTTCTTCGCGTAGCCCGATTCAAATGGGGGTAGAGCTCTATGGATGCCCTGACATGGCGGCTGATTGTGAAATTATCAGTTTGATGATCGAGACGGTAAAGATAGCGGGTGCCGGGCAACTTCATCTGGACCTTGGGCATGTAGGCATCTACCGTGATCTGGTTGCAGCTGCGGAGTTGGATGCAGATCAGGAAGCTGAATTATTCGGGCTGCTGCAAAGCAAGGCAAAAGCCGATATTGAGCAGTTTGTTACGCGAAATATCAGCAATGCTGGCGTGGCGCAGATGTTATCGGCGCTAGTCAGTTTAAATGGCAATATCGAAGTCTTGAGCGATGCAGAAGTGGCATTATCTGCGGCACCGGAATCCGTTAAGCGGGCCTTAACTTTGTTGCAGGCATTGGGAGAGGATTTGCTGAAATCTTACCCGGAAATTGACCTGTATTTTGATTTGGCTGAGTTAAGAGGGTATCAATATCACACAAGTTTAGTCTATTCCATTTATGTCGCAGGATTTGGTCAGGCGATTGCCAAGGGTGGGCGTTACGATGATATTGGAAAGGTTTTTGGGCGAGCAAGAGCAGCAACAGGGTTTAGTGCCGATTTAAAAGCCTTAATTAAATTAGTCTCGACTCAACCTGTACCGCAAAAAGCCGTACTGTCACCACGTAATGCTGATAGCCGCTTAGCAGGGATTGTGAGAGATTTGCGTGAACAAGGACAAACAGTCGTTTACCAGTTACCGGGGGATGTGGCTGCTGAACAGCAGCTGGACTGCGACCGGCAATTAGTTGAGTATGATGGAGAGTGGGTGGTAAAGCCCATTTGATTTGCACCTGCCCAGAAGTTCTATTGGGTAGATTTTTATCAAGAATTGTAGCTTTATTGAGTTAATTTTATGGGTAAAAGTGTCGTAATTTTAGGCACCCAGTGGGGTGATGAGGGCAAGGGTAAGATTGTTGATCTGTTGACTGATCAGGCAGAGGTGGTGGCACGTTTTCAAGGCGGTCACAATGCCGGGCATACTCTGGTGATTGAAGGCAAAAAAACGGTATTACATCTTATTCCGTCGGGTATTTTAAGGGATGATGTGCTGTGCCTGATTGGCAATGGAGTCGTATTATCTCCAGAGGCACTGCTTGAAGAAATAGCCGGTTTGGAGGCTACAGGTGTTCCCGTAAAGGATCGCTTGGCCCTGAGCGCCGCTTGTCCGCTGATCCTTCCTTATCATATTGCTTTGGATCAGGCTCGCGAAATTGCCCGTGGCGAAGCTAAAATCGGCACCACCGGCCGAGGTATCGGTCCTGCTTATGAGGATAAAGCGGCGCGTCGTGGGTTGCGACTGGGTGATATGCTCAATGCCGAGCGTTTTGCCGAACAGTTGAAAGAGGTATTGGAATACCATAATTTTACGCTGGTTAATTATTACAAAGCAGAGGCGCTGGATTATCAGCTGCTACTGGAGCAGGCGTTGGCTCAGGCCGAGCAGCTCAAGCCATTAATTGCAGACGTTACCGGAACGCTGCACGCTTATCGAGAGGCGGGTCGTAATCTGCTGTTTGAAGGAGCACAGGGGTCGTTATTAGACATTGATCATGGCACCTATCCTTACGTCACCTCTTCAAATACTACCGCCGGGGGGGCAAGTACTGGCAGCGGGTTTGGGCCGTTATATCTGGATTATGTGCTGGGCATCACCAAAGCCTACACCACACGCGTAGGTTCCGGCCCTTTCCCGACTGAATTGTTTGATGAGGTGGGACGGCATATGGCGGAAAAAGGCCATGAATTTGGCGCAACTACAGGTCGCGCCCGGCGCTGCGGATATCTGGATCTGGTCGCGCTAAAACACTCGATGCAGATCAATAGTGTCAGCGGTATTTGTTTGACTAAACTGGATGTTCTAGATGGCCTGGAAAGCATTAAGGTTTGCGTCGGTTACGAAGGCGGGACGCAAAATTTTGGCGTGTTCAGCTCTGATGCCGTCGCCAGTTTAAAGCCAATATACGAAGAATTGCCGGGTTGGCAGGAGTCTACGGTTGGCGCAAAATCGCTGGATCAGCTGCCGCAGGCAGCTAGAGATTATATTCGGTATATTGAACAATGGCTTAATGTGCCGGTAGATATTGTTTCAACCGGTCCAGACCGCGAAGAAACAATTGTATTGAGGCACCCTTTTTCAGAGTGAAGCCCCTTTTTTCAGAGAACTAGCCCTCCAGCCGCTAACTACTGGTAATGGCTTCTTTGCTCTGCTGGTCGGCCGCCTGGAGAACCAAGCCTTTTTGTTGATACTCCGTCAGGTCGATACCAAAGGTGTTGTTGGGGTGGGAGGTTTTGATTTTGTACTCTTTGCCCTGGCGATCCAAGTCGATCCTGGATAGATCCACAATTCGCTGTGGCCTTGAGTGCTTTTCCTCGTCAACCAGCAATACCACGCGCGGCTTTAATTTATATTTTGGGTTGACCGATAAAACGATTCCGGCTTCACCATTGGTCATTTCAACAATGCTGCCGGGTGGATAAATGCCCAGCCATTGTATAAAGCCTTTGATCAGCTCTTCATCAAAATGGCTTCCCGCAGCTTCATAGAGTATTTTTTGTGCCTGCAATGTAGAGCGGGCATTCTGATAGCTGCGATCGCTGGTGATGGCATCGTAAGCATCTGTGATAGCCACCAGTTTTGCAAAGTAAGGTATCTGCGATCCACGCAGGCCCTGTGGGTAGCCGGACCCATCTATTTTTTCATGGTGTCCATAGGTAACATCGATGGCTTCTGGGATGATATCTGATTGTTTCTCCAGATAGTCGCGTCCGTGGACGGGATGCTGTTTCATGATTTCAAACTCTTCCTGGGTAAAAGTCCCCTCCTTGTTTAGTACTTCCAGCGGAATTTTAACTTTACCTACATCATGCAATAGGCCGCAAAGACCGATTGTTTTTAAGGTTTTTTCCGAGTGTCCCAGGTGACGACCGAAGGCGATGGACAGAATGGCAACATTAAGGCAATGCTCTGATGTATAGAGATCGCGATTTTTGATAAGGGTAAACCACAGTAGTGAATCTTTATTGTTAAAGATGCTTTCGACGCACTCGTTGACAACTCTTCGGGCCTGATTAATATTAATATCACGGCCTAATTTGAAGTTTTCGAGAATTTCGTTGACGGTGTCTTTGGTGTTTCGGTAAGCATTTCCTGCATTCTCCAGCTCCTCCTCAACGGAGTGTTTATCCTTATACGGCTGCTGCTCACCATCTTTGGCAGTCGAGCTTTCATTTGGGCGCCTGAACAGGCGTTTAAACAGGCCGTTTCGTGTGGCTTGGGTTTGAACAGGTTGTGTTTCCGGTATGTGCTGATTTAATTTGGACTTTTTTACATCGATGTAAATATATTCGCAAATATCCGAGATCAGCTGTATATCTTCAGGGGAGGTTACTTCAAAACCCTGAACAGGAAACGGCGTATCGAGCCAGGGGCGATCTAAATCGCAAACGTACATTCCAATCGTAATCTGATGCACGGGAACACGTATTTTGTGTAGATTTCGTTCAAACATTTTGCTCTCTTAATCGCGATTAAAAAGCCAGGGTTTGTATTTCACACGAGCTAACATCCGAACTGTTGGTTGGTGAGGCGTTGCTGCATTTAATATTTAGACTATAAACACTCAAAGATCAAGAAACCGGCGCATTGGCTTAAGTTCGAAAACGATGGTACTTCTGCAATCGCAGCCTGATATAATTAATCAAATCAATTGCTGCATTCGCAGAATGCAAATGCCGGAAAATCGTTGTGTAAGGAAATGGTATGTTGGCAAAATCTCTCAAACCTCAGTCAACTAGCGTAAAGGTTGGGAACCTGTCGTTGGGTGGTGGATCACCTGTAGTAGTGCAGTCAATGACTAATACCGATACTGCCGACATTGAATCGACCGTGATGCAGGTGTCGGCTTTGGCACTAGCTGGTTCGGAAATGGTTCGGTTGACAGTCAATAACGAGGCGGCAGCAAAGGCAATTCCCCGGATATTTGAGCAGTTGTCGGCGCAAGATATCAATGTGCCCTTGATCGGAGATTTCCACTACAACGGCCACAAATTGCTTACCCGCTTCCCCGAATGCGCGCAAGCATTAGCCAAGTATCGAATCAATCCCGGTAATGTGGGGCGGGGTAAGAAAAAAGATGAGCAGTTTGCTACTATGATTGAAGTGGCCTGCCGCTATGATAAACCGGTTCGCATCGGTGTGAATTGGGGTAGTCTGGATCAACAGCTGTTGGCTGGTATGCTGGATAATAATAGCCAATTAAAAGAGCCCAAAGAGTTAGCCGTGGTGCAGCGGGAGGCGCTGATTGCCTCGGCGCTGCAGAGCGCCAGGGCTGCCGAAATAATAGGGTTGCGACATGATCAAATCGTAATCTCTTGTAAAACCAGCTCAGTGCAGGAACTGATTCAAACCTATCGGGAGTTGGCAAAGCAATGTGATTACCCGTTGCATCTTGGATTGACGGAAGCGGGCATGGGTTCTAAAGGTATTGTTGCTTCAACGGCGGCGCTTGCCGTACTTCTGCAGGAAGGAATAGGTGATACGATACGAATTTCACTGACGCCTGAGCCTGGCGGTGATCGAACAAAAGAGGTGGTGGTTGCGCAAGAGATATTGCAGACGATGGGGTTGCGTTCATTTACACCCATGGTCGTATCCTGTCCCGGTTGTGGTCGCACGACGAGTACTTATTTTCAGGAATTGGCTGATAAAATCCAAAGTTATCTGCGCGCGCAAATGCCAGTATGGGGTCAAACTTATCCGGGTGTCGAGGAGATGACCGTAGCGGTGATGGGGTGTGTGGTGAATGGTCCGGGTGAAAGTAAGCATGCCAATATTGGCATCAGCCTTCCAGGCACAGGTGAAACGCCGGTGGCTCCTGTTTTTGTAGATGGAGAGCGCACAATAACGCTCAAAGGTGATAACATTGCCGAAGAATTTCAAACAATTATAAATAACTACGTCATCAAAAATTATGGCTAGGTTTGAGGCTTGAGCTTTGTACGGCGCCTTTAAGTAAACCTGAGTCACCTCCAGCACTTTTTAAGCAGAACAGTGTCAACACAACTGATACATTTACAGTCAACCCTTTACGCACTGGCAGACAAGACATGGCTTTGCGCGTTGTTTATGATCTGTTATTGGTACGATTCGATATAATATTTGGTGAATTTGAATCCATTTGATCGGGATTAAAGGTGCAACCAAAGTCATACTGACATTGCAGACATGAAAACCAGTCTGTTTTCTTGCATTGGTACTATTATTGTTAATAATCGAACACTCATCTTTCCTGTAGCGGAGATATATAGCTTTGAAAGCGACAGATATTAATAATCCGGAATATTTTCATAAGGTGGTGGATTGCCAATATGGTTGTCCGGCACATACCCCGGTACCTGAGTACATACGCCTGATTGCGGCCAAGCAATATACGGATGCCTATATGGTGAACTGGGAGTCGAATGTATTCCCGGGCATTTTGGGACGAACTTGTGATCGCCCGTGCGAACCAGTATGTCGCAGAGGACGAGTTGAAGAAAAACCGGTGGCCATATGCCGTTTAAAACGGGTGGCTGCGGATAATAAAGATGATGTTACCGAACGTTTACCGAAAATACCCACACGGAAAAACGGAAAAAAAGTTGCTTTGATTGGTGGTGGGCCGGCATCACTAACCGTCGCAAGAGATTTGATGCCGCTCGGTTACTCGATTGATCTTTATGACGATCAGGCCAAGGCAGGTGGCATGATGCGCAGCCAGATCCCCAGTTTTCGGCTACCGCCGGAGGTGCTGGATGAGGAAGTGAATTACATATTGGATATGGGGGTCAACGCGACCTTTAACACCTATGTCGATAGCCTGAAATCAGTTTTGGATAAAGACTATGATGCGGTGTTCATTGGAACGGGTGCGCCGAGCGGTAAGAATCTTGATATTCCGGGGCGCAATGAGGCTACTGCCAATATTCATGTAGGTATTGAGTGGTTAGCCAGTGTTGCCTTTGAGCATACCGACTCGATCGGTAAACGCGTACTGGTACTCGGAGGCGGAAATACAGCGATGGATTGTTGTCGCACGGCCAAGCGGCTTGGTGGCGAAGACGTTAAAATTGTAGTGCGCTCGGAATTTGAAAAAATGAAAGCCTCGCCCTGGGAAAAAGAAGATGCGATGGCTGAGTATGTCGAATTTCTTAACTGTCATGTGCCGCAAGAGTTCGTGCATGAAGAGGGAAAACTGGTTGGTATGCGCTTTGAAAAAGTCGAGGTGGTTTACGATGAGCAGGGGCGTCGTAATCTGGTGCCAACCGGAGAAGACCCGGTTTATCTTGAGTGTGATGACGTACTGATCGCGATTGGTCAGGATAATACCTTTCCCTGGATAGAGCGTGATATTGGACTGGAGTTTAATCGGCACGGTATGCCCGTGGTGGATAAGGTTTCTTTTCAATCCAACTGTCAGAGAGTTTTCTTTGGTGGTGACGCTGCCTTCGGGCCAGAAAACATCATCACAGCCGTTGCGCAAGCACAGCAGGCAGCTATTTCTATCGACCTTTTTTGTCATGGTAAAGATGTGATTCAAGACCGCCCCGGGCCGGGTGTCACCTTGACCAGCCAAAAAATGGGTGTCCATGAATGGAGCTATGATAACCAAATTTCTAACGATGGTCGGGTGCATGTTCCCCACGCGGACAAAGAGAAGGCGCTTTCGGATCGAAAGGTAGAAGTTGAGCTCGGATTTGATATTGAGTTGGGGTTTAAGGAGGCGGAGCGGTGTTTGAACTGTGATGCGCAAACGGTGTTTACAGGAGAGAAGTGTATCGAGTGTGACGCCTGCGTGGATATCTGTCCTACCGACTGCATTAACTTTTTGATGAATGGGAGTGAAAAGGAACTCCGTCAGCAATTACGGGCTCCGGCTAATAATCGTGATCAGGATCTTTATGCGTCGGGCAAGTTAAAGCAGACCAGCCGAATTATGATTAAAGATGAAAACGTTTGTTTGCACTGTGGGCTTTGCGCCGAGCGGTGCCCGACAGGTGCCTGGGATATGCAGAAATTTTTATATAACGTAACTAAGGCTGGCCAAACATGCGCAGAATAGAAGCAGTCAACGATTTCGTCATCAAGTTTGCCAATGTAAATGGTACTGGTTCTGCCAGTGCTAACCATATGTTTGCAAAATCTATTTTCCGCATGGGTATTCCAGTCAGCCCGCGCAATATTTTTCCGTCTAATATTCAGGGGCTGCCTACCTGGTACGAAGTGAGAGTGAGTCAAAAAGGCTATCTGGGGCGCCGTGGGGGTGTGGATATTTTGCTCTGTGTTAATCCACAGAGTATGGCCGACGATATTCAAAGTGTTGAACCGGGCGGTTATTTTATATATGACTCCAGCA
>CBDUGR010000014.1:0-13079 GCA_965366515.1 uncultured Gammaproteobacteria bacterium
GATAGTTTTTCATCATTTGTTGGGCGTAGAGCCCGGTACCTTTCCTTTGTGGCTGATCATTTTTATAAATGCGTACGCGTTCCATGCCACAGCTGGGTGAGTCCTTTTTAAGAATGTAGCCGTAGATTGATTGGTGCCATGTCTGTTGATCATTGGCGCACTGGATCAATTCCTCGGTAACGTCGAGTTGCGGGTTTTTGCTGCCGACGCATCTTATATCTTCTTTGTTCTCAACCAGGCGAATCGTTTCTCTGGGAATGCCAAGACCGATTTCAACTTCCGGACAAAATGGCAGGAACTGCATGTATTGCCCCAGCGTTTTGACGATATAGGTATTGTTTTTATGGCCGCCATCAAATCGCACGGGCTCGCCCAAAAGGCAGCTACTGATACCAATGGGTATTTTATTTGAATCGATGGTTTCCGGTGGGTGACTCATGTTTTAGCTCATCTGATTTATTCAGAACTCATCGAGATCTGTTTGGATAAACTGAAGGCGCCGCGAATCTGACCGAGGGAGTAACCTCGAGCGGTATCTTTTGGATAATGTCGATCAAGTGCCTGCTCAACTTCCGTGGCAAGGTTCTCTCCATGACAAGCGAGACAAATGGGTTCTACGGCTTGTGCTTTCATAAATCGATACTGGTTATCCACCAGCTCATAGTGAATGATCTGATTAGCTGGCTCTCCTGCGGCGCGTCTTTCGTTAAACTGCATTAGAATCTTTTTTTCCCAATTGTCAGTCACGGCCGTTGCATTATTGCGGGGTTTGAGGCTCACTCGTTTAACCAGCCAGCCGGTTTCTTTGCTAAGTTTTTCTGCAATCGCAGGTGCCTGTGTGGCGCAAACTTCGATGGCCTGTAATGGCCCGCCAGACTGCAAAGCAGACTTTAGCTGAGGTTTGAGTTCGCCGCCGAACTTTTTGGTGATGATCATGGCTTGAGTTCTTAAATCAGTGGTCGCAGATAGGGTGGTGTCAGCCACTGTCGGCAACGAAATAGCAGATAACGCGAGTAACCCTATTATAGTGTTTTTAAAGTTACGCATTATTTTCCTCGTTCCTGATAAATGGTTTTAGCTGTTTCTAATAGTGTCATTGTTCAATGATACATGTATTCGTATTAAGGGCTCTACTGTGTTTATACAGAGTAACACGTCATCTAGTGAAATTGACCAGCCACAACCCCTGTAAGTGAAGTCGTTTGCCAGTTTTGCAAATGCTCAATATTAGTTTTATAGAGGTAAGTCATAGCCATCAGTTGGATAAGGACTGTGACGCAACGATCAAAGTGTATTATTGGTGTATTTTTGGTTTTCCCTTAATGGGGACGGCATAAGGAATCTGTTCGGTCGCTGAAGACCCAATGACAGCCAGCGCGTTGTGGCCACTGGCTGTAGGCCTGTTTCAATTCGCTATCGATACACTGTATTTATAAGTAAGCCGTGTCGTACCTGGGATAATCTGTTAGTTGGTCATCTTTTTCTGGGAAAAACCAGGGAAGCGGTCACGGGCAAATCTTGAATGGCACGCCGTGCAGGACTCCTGCATTCTGGACAGGTAATAGCGTACCAGTTCCATGTCCTTTGTCCTGGCAGCTTCAGCCAGACTCCCGGCATAACCATGGAATTTATGGTCCATTTTTTTGAAGCCTTTGGGTAAAGCCTGATGCAATTGTTTCATCTGCTCAGGCGTTAAAGATTTTTTCATGATATAGCTATTTTTAATCTGTGTTCCAACCGTTTCAATCTCGGACCATTGAGCACTTATTGTATAAAACATTAGCAATTCCATTCCTTTTCTAACCTCGCCCATTTCCTGTCTCAGCAGAATTCGAAGATCTTCCGGGAGATCCAGGGTTTTGCCTTGTTTCTTGGCATTTGGCGTCAGTGTCTGTGCCGATAGGGAGATAGAAAACAGGAGGGTGATAAATAATGTAAACTTTTTCATGGCAGGTTCCGGGGTTCGTTTAGCGGGCTTATTGTCTGCTATTTTAAAGCAGTCGCACTCGGTAAGTTTAGCTTTATCATGGTATTAAAGTAATGGGGGCAGTCAAATTTTTTGTGTGCGGTTCGCTTATGCTTTCATACATTCATTGAAATTAAGCGATTATATCTTTTATGAAATTCCGATCGTCGGTGCCACCAGTTTCATGTTGGGCGATCAGCGAGCGGGTACGTTTTATCTAGTCGCGGGGCACGTGGTTCTTTGTGGATGTGCCAAAATTGCAGGCCAGCCGTGGAAAGCATTTACGACAAACTATTCAACCAATGGGGAAAGCTTCGTCCTAAACTCCAATTATTGCCTGTCAGCGTTGAGTGCCTGAGTCGCCTCTAAGTCTGCTTCAGCGGACTGCGAGCCTGTAACACAATTGCGCCCGTTTTTCTTCGAAAGATAGAGTGCCTCATCGGCTCTTTTGAAGAGTGTATCCTTGCTGTCATTCTCTTGAAAAGTCGCGATGCCAATACTCAGAGTGGGTGTGAGCGATTTTTCCTGTATCGCCTGGCTGTCGAACGCTTTACGTATTTTCTCACAGATAAATTGAGCCGTTTCCAGTTTGATTTCGCTCAGTAATATGGCGAACTCATCGCCACCCAACCGATATAGCCGATCCGAAGCGCGTGTGACGTTATGAATAAGCTCAGCCACTTCCACTAATGTCTGGTCGCCTACATCATGACCGTAGCGATCGTTGATGGTTTTAAAATGATCAACGTCAATCAGAGCCAGTGATAGTGGGCGGTGATAACGGGCCGCCCGGGCCACCTCGGATTCGATCGCTTCATCAAAGGCCAGTCGGTTTTTTGTGGTGGTCAGTTTGTCGGTGGTTGAGAGAACAGTTAATGCGCGTATGGATTCCCTGTCCCTATGGTTGCGCATCACTAATATCGCTGAAGCCGTGATGATAAAGACGGCCAAAGCACGATTGATTATAGCGGCCTCTGCAGAGCCAGTTGACTGTGGGGATAGAAAGTAGCCGATAATGGTAAAGATGATACTGGCAATAGCAACCAGTGAAGTGCTCATATTGTTTTCTGAACGCAGCGTAAAGAGCACCACCAGGGCATAGGGTGTGCCGGCGGCGATACCCAATGGTAACTGTAAATCGATAATAAAAATAAGCAGTAGCAGCAATAGCTTAATTGAACCGATTAATGAGGTCAGACGCATATTGAATTCCGCTTGCTCACACAGGGCTATAATTGAACCACTGTTAATTAATTCCAAAGTTCCTGGCCTGACAGTCATACCAAGGTATCTAAAGTACGGAAAATTGGTTGCTATGTAACCGTCTCGCAGCCACAGGCTAAAAGTTTGCCTATCTTATTAATATTATGTCAGTTTTTACTATAAATCTATTGAGCAAGGCGTTAATCTGCGATAGGGATTTTAGACCAGTCTCCACCATAGCTATCCAGTAACGCCTTTACAGCCTTACACTTATCCTGGTATCGCTGAGCATTAGCATCCCATCGCTGCTTAACCGTGGAGTGCAATGGCCCATTGATGGTACGAATCAGTTTATCTCTGGCACGGTAAATGCCTCGTCGTTCGTTGTGCTGTATATCCAGAGGATTTTGGGCAATAGCTTCGATTAAATGATATTCAAATCGCAGCCCGAACTGGCCTGCTTGCTCAATCATCCAATTCAGGCTGCAGTCACTCAGGCCACTTTCTTTATAGCCACCACCAATGTCTGAATGAACACCGGAAAACCAGAGCTGCTGCAAATCTAGGCCAGGCTTCTGGTCCCAGAGCGTTGGGCAGAAATCCTCTCGGTCTTCATCGATGGATACAGCATGTCGGGCATGGCGTATTATTTTGCTTGGTTGGGTGTCGTGAAACAGAAACTCTTTTTCTCCCAGGGTTCCCCAAAAGGGTACGGGGATTCCCAGTGCACCGACCGTGTCCCATGCGCCGACAAACTCAATCGGTGTAATGTCGGCAACCGCATAGTTGCTTCTGAAGTCCGTGGCGATCTGCTGGTTCGGTCCGCTGGCATTACTGCGTTTGCGATAGAGCTGGTAGGCATTTGGTATTTGTGAGGCGTGTTCCCTTTTTAACAAGCCGCAATTGCGAATAAAGCCGGCCAGTGATCGCACGGTGTAGGCGCCGCGACTAAATCCGAAAAAATACAGTGTGTCGCCTGCTTCGTAGTTGTGTACCAGAAAGCGATAACAGTCCATGATGTTCTTGTCGATACCGCTACCAGTAATACCTCCCGCTAATTTCTTTCGGTCGCTGCCAACTCCCCAATCATAAAAGGCGATTTGCTTAATACCGGACGCACTGGGTTTGACCGCTCGGGACAGGCGCAACACATTGGTCGCTTGCTGTTGATTTGGAGAGTTCCAGGTACCATCTGCGAATATTGCTAGCCTTTTCATTTATTCCTCCTTGAAATCAGTATTTAATATTTGTCTATATTCTAATGTAACGGTTTGCTATGCAGTTTGTGCATGAATATTAGTTGTCGGGCCGCTGCCTGGCTTTAACAGTGTTGGTTGGGTCGATGCCTTTTGATAAAGCGGGTGAGCCGGTTGCCCCGAGCGGTTAATTTTGAGGCAATATACAGTAGGTAATATGTTAAGTACCTTGCGGCCTCTATCCTGGAATGCGCCATCGTTTCCCCAGGCGGCTACAATAATGCCAGCCTTTTGGGTCAGCTGGATGATCCAGCTGTTATTTTCCCGGCCAATCGGATCTAACGCAGATTTCATATCTTCAGGTTTCGTTGCTCGATAGGCAAAAAGGTTCGCCATGTAGAGACCACCATAACCCCAGTTGCGCGCGAAAGCCTGACATCGCCGGAGGGTGGGATCATCTGTAGTCGCATCGGCTGTCGAGGGGTTTAGGCCAATAAAGAGCGCATAGGGCTGTGTTGTATCCCAAATACGGGACAGGGCATACCGATAGCTGTGACAGGCTGAAAACCATGCCTGTTTCTGCATGAGTCTATTTCCCTAAAGTCTTTTCAGATGAGTTGAAGCGCTGTCGATAGTCCCCAGGTGATACACCACAATGACGCTTAAACAGGCGGCGGAAAGAACTTTCGTCACTATAGCCGCATCGCGAAACAATCTGGCTCCACGGGAAATGTGTTGTTTCCAGAAGCAGCTTACTTTTTTCAATCCGCAGTTTTTGAATCAGCGACTGAGGGCTTTCACCCAGACTTTTTTTGAAACGGCGGATCAGGGTTCTAGGGCTGACGGCAACGGCATCCGCGACATCCTTAATCCTGATCTCCTCATCCAGGTGTTTGCGAACCCATTGTTCAGATTGCTCGACGACTGGATCATCAATATCATAATCTGCCAGCAGGGTGTAGGGTATTTGGCTGACTCTTTGATTATCAATCATAAGAAATTTGGCGACCAGTCGCGCGAAATGCCGGTCTGCGGTTCTTTCGATGATTCGTAAACACAGGTCTTGATAGGATGAGGTGGCACCTCCACACATGATGTTACCTGATTCGGTACAGATAGGCTCGCCATCAAGATCGATTTTCGGATAGCGGCGTTTGAAAATTTTGGTCAGAAACCAGGCGGTCGTTATGGTCATATCATTCACTAGCCCGGCCTCAGCAAGAAAAAACGCACCGCTGCAATGGGTAATAAAGAGCGAAAAATGTGGCACCTTGAGAGATAACCATTCGATTAGTGGTGCGTTTGCCTGCAGTGCTGCTTGTATTTCTCGGTTGGTAGCCATCGTTATTGCAGGCATATAGACGATGTCTTCACTTTGTATCTCGGAGGCTGAGCCATCGACAGACAATACCTGTCCACTAGAGCAAACCACGGGCTCACCATCCATCGAATAGATGAGGGGTTCGAATAGTTGGGCATTCTCTTTGGTGATGTGTCCGGCAATGATGTTGGATATGGAGAATATATCAACCACGCCCATTAATGAGCTGCCCCAGGTACCCGGTAATGCCAGAAGGACGATGCGCTGCGCCATAAAACACCTATAAATCAGCAGGGTGAGCCGAATATGCCATTTCCCATGCGATTTCCGCCAAAAAAAACAGATCAGTACAAGCTTGACGTAATTCGCATTAATACTGTCATATATGACACTTTTGTCAAGCCTGATGCTGGTTAAACTGGACTTACTTAAGCGGTATTGGAGCTATGATGAAAAGTCTAAAAAGAAGAGATTTTATAAGACTGTCGAGTCTTGCGGTGGCTACCTATTTATGCCCTTTTCAATTAACAGCCTGCGCGGGGTTCGCGCCTGAGCCCTTTGTAGTTGGCCAGAAAGTGGCGGCGCCACAGGGCTGCGAAATGCTGCGTGCTGAGGATCCGGAGGGAGACTGCTGATGAAAAATAAAGATTCATTAAAAGCTGTTTTGCTGCGTATACATCACAGGGTTCGCAAACACTTTGTTGAAAGACGAGAGGAGGTGGAGCGTTGGCAAATGCCACCGCCTGGCTATAATGGTGAGCAGTTGATCCTGGATGATTGTGACGGATTCTGTCTGGCAGTGCGCAAATTGCTTAGGAAGGCGGCTGTGCCTAGCCGTTTAGTCTATTGTGAAATTAATGGTATGGGGCACCTGGTGGTTGAAGTTGAGGGCTGGATACTGGATAACCGGCAATCAACGGTGGTACCCAATCGTCTGCTCACGAATTATCGGTGGTTGCGGATCTCGGGCTTCGAGCCTGGGGAGCCCTGGCGTGAGGTATTGGGCTAATGGTCGCTTACAGAGAATCGAGTTAACTGCTCCTTACGCTCAGTGGCTGTCGCCTTTGCCAGTTCCTGACATGAACGATAAAATTCATTTAGATCGTAGTTGTCGGCTTCCAGCATGCTTTGCAAAGCTGGGACCCAGTTAAAATAAGTTGCTACGGTATTCAATTGAGCATTGTTTAGATCCTGACTAAACCAATGCTGGTAATCTGAGACTCCATCCCAACTTTGTCTGAGTTGCTCATGCTCTATCTTCAGCTCTGTCAGTAGTTGCTGCTTTTGTTCTCTTTTCTTTGTATCGGGGAGCTCCACTGTATAAAGCTGTACGAGTTTATCGCGGTATTTGCCAACCAGCTCAACGAAGCTGATCTCTTTTTCCTGATTTGCGAGAAATATTTGATAGGCGGCTGAATTGTCCTGTGCAGCCAGCCAGCGTTTGATCCCTTCCTGTGCGACGAGAGTGGCGAAACTTTCGTTGAAAGCCGTATCTCCTTTTACATAGAGCAGTTGGTGGGCCAGTTCGTGAAACAGTAGAGTGGCGAGTTGTAGGTCGGCACGGTGGATAAAGGTGCTGAGTACCGGATCTCTAAACCAGCCCAGTGTGGAATATGCCGAGATACCGGCAACATAGACATCATAACCCTTACTAGTTAGTTTGTTGGCATATTCGCTAGCTTGTTGCTCATTGAAATAGCCGCGATAAGTGGTGCATCCTGCAATTGGAAAACACCATGAAAGGGGTTGCATTGAGAATTCAGGAGCGGCAAAAACGTTCCATACCACATGTTTTTTATCGATTTCAACGTAATGGCTGTACTGATTATCTACCGGAAGGTGCAGCCGTTGTTCGGCAAATTGCCGAATAGCCATTACTTTTTTGAGCTGGCTTTTTAGTGCTGCAGAGGTGTCGGGAGCGGCGATATAAGTTTGAATGGGACGACTGTTATGAAGTAGTGTTAAGTGGCCTTTGACGGCTTGCCCATAATAATTGAGAGTTTCACAGGCGCTCAGGGCGCATGTTAGACAAAGGGTGGCGGTCCACCTGTAAATCGCTCGCCACCGTCTGGATTGGCCATGGACTCTCGTCATGATTCTGCCTGGTCTAAAATAGCATGAGGTGCCAAGGACTAATCTTCGTTCTGATCGTTTTGCTGTTGCTGTTCCTGCCAGTCCTGCAGTTCGATCCAGAGTTGCTCAGCATCTCGAACGATGGATGCAATGGATGCCTGTTGCGCGGGGTTGGCCAGGCGACCCTGAAACCCACGCATTGCGCACTCATAGATAAAGGTGTTCTTGTCCCACTGATTCATTGTGTGTTCTCCCGAGCTTGTTGTGTTGCTTTTAGTCTGACCTTGATCAGTACTTCTGTACCGATCAGCTGGGTATCGCTCCATTCTCCCTGGGCTAAATTGAAATCAAACCGGTTAATGGAGAGCTTCCCTGTCCCTATAAGCGTTGTCTGCCCCTGCTGATGCTGTATTGTTAACTGGAACGGGAAATGCACCGGGCGCTCAATGTCGCGTATTTTTAGCAATGCTGTCGCTTCATATCGGTGTTCACCCGTGGAGACAATTCGGGTTGTTTTAAAGAAAGCGTTGGGCCAACGCTCGGTATCAAAGAATTCACGGGAGCGCAGTATGTCGTCGCGCTCTTTTGCCTGGGTGTTGACACTTGTTGTGTCAATGGCGACTTTGAAGTAGCTAGAGTTTAATTTGTCAGGATCAAATATAATTTGGGCTTGAAATCGTTCAAATTTGCCAGGAAATTGTATGCCCTCCTGAATCGCGAAAAAGCTGATCTGGCTCTCGCTGTGATCGACTTGCCAGGCCTTGGCGTGGTTTGGCACTGAGCATGCCGCGCACACTAGAAAAAGAAGTGTGGACGGCAGCGAGCTCATGCAAGACGATTCCGGTTACTATTCGCCCGGATAGTTTTGCATTGGAACGAATGGATGTAAAGCCAGTTGGATCCCTTCCAGTATCATATCCTCGTCATCGAAAAGATTCGTATGGCGTGTCGCTTTTGGCGTCCCGGTTTTCATGTTTAGATTGTCAATCATTTCTACGCCGCCGACACTGTTAAATACAAACTCTTTATCCCAGCGAAAAATGGTAATGCTGATGGAAGACGCACGAAAAGTTTTCGCCCAATTAAAGTCTCTGGGCACACCGTTCCCCCCTTTTAAGCGTGGCTTGCGCTTCACGCCGTCCCAGGAAGCATAATGAGGTTGACTGTAAGTAAAGTTCACCTTTCTTACCAGGAGATCGGTAAAGATAATGCCATCAATATCATGCGTTTGTTTCAGGTTTTCAAGTGTTTCGGACAGAATCAGATTAAAGCGGTCTCGACGAAAGGTGGCAGAGTAGGGGTCATAATATTCCCCGTGCTTATCTATGGCAGCAGACCATGCGGTATCAAACTGATTGCCGGTGAGAATCTGATAACCCTGTTGAACCAGGTAATCAGCAGCCACAGCGTCAATTTTCTTTTCCTCGTAGCGCAGATAGGAGGGGCTTTCCTGACCATAATTAACACTGGCAATTACCATTGTCTTTAATTCGGCTTTGTCTGCACTTGGTGCATTGTATTTGTATGGGTAAACCGTTTGGCTATCAACAGACACAGTGGTACTGCAGGATGCAAGAAAAAGCAGGCTGAAAATAATAAGATAGCGCAAGATTGACTCCCTATTGGATATTTTTCTGGTAATTAAACCTGTCTATTCTAGCCAGTGTCCGCTGAGAAACAAGTGTTTCTGTAGGACAGTGAAAGTTTCCTGAGCTTTGGTCTGTTGATGACTACACATCTTTAAGGCCACCCTAATGGGGTATAGAGAGATGGTAGCGTACCTTTATTCGATCCCGCACAGAAATCGCTCCGCCAAGAATACTGAAAGGTGTTATTCCGAACTGCTGTTGCGATATTTGTAATTCACCAGAGATCTCATAATGGTCGCCCTTCGCTGAGAGTAGGAACTGTGTTTCCAGATTACGTGTGATCTCTTTGATGGTGACCGCCATTTCAGCGTTAAGTAGAGGCGGCTTTCCCCAGATACGCAGGCTGCGAATGCTGATAAAGGGGTAGTTGTCCGCATCCAGAAGCTGTTCTGTGATCAGGTTCTGACGGGTTCCTTCTATATCCTTTTTTGTTACAGGTTGACTGAAGTCTGGTCCTGCCTCAGCTCGTCTTCGTTCATCGTCAATGACGAATTCACTGACCGCGAAGACCAATTGAAACCCCATATGCTGCAGTTGTGGGTGAAGTTTGACTAGTCCTTTAGCCGGAAGACTGATGACATGGTTGTGACCTAGCCGCGCCATGGAACCTGATCGAAATATATGCAGGTCAATGTGAGACCTGTTGTTATTCAGGTAAACCACTTTCGCCTGATCCGGCATGATGATGGGGATGGTTGCAGCGGCTGTTCCAGTGCGCGACGGCAGCGCCTCGCTCGGTGCAGGCGGAGATGTCTGGCAGGCGATCAGTAAAGGAAAAATCATGCCAGCCGCTGTTTTGAAGATCGTTTTATTCCAATAAGCCATTATCAAAGGGCACTATTTCAGGGGCACTATACAAAGGGCACTATATCAAAAGTGCACTATCTGGTTAAATTCGAGTCAAATTAGTGTTAACAGGCCCTAGCCTAATGCAAGATCAGCTGTATATATCCGTGTATTAATATGCTTATGATCGGCTTAATTTGCTTAAATAACCACGTCAATTTCAGATTTATTGGCGTAGTGATTCTATTTGTATTATCGGGTTGTGCGATCAATTCAGCTAACTATCCCGGTGAGTTTCCTGTACTTCAGAACGGTACTCAGATTCCTGTACAGAATACTGAGGTACTATCTTTATCAGAAGAAATGAGCGCATTTGTTCAGCGCTATGTGCCTTCTGGTGCGAGTGATGAGCATAAACTGCGTATGCTGAGTCAAGCCATAATCCAACCTGGGGTGCTCGGATTCAGTTATGAGCAAAACCTCACATTGACAGCGCAACAGGCATTTCATAAACGCCAGGGTAACTGCCTCGCGTTTGCCAATATGTTTGTGGCGCTGGCTAGAGCCGCTGATTTAAAGGCCTTTTACCAGGAAGCAAAAGTATCGCCGGACTGGAATCAAGAAAGTGATGTTTACATCATGGCGCGACATGTAAATGTGCTGGTAAAAACCAGGTCTGGCGATTATGTGGTTGATATCGCAAACCCTTATGCCCGCAGTCGGTATTCGGTCAAAGTTATTTCGGATGCTTACGCAAAGGCTCAGTATTTCAATAATCTGGGAGTGGATGCGCTGCTAGAGGGAAAGATGTCTAAGGCTCATGGCTATTTCGTGCAGGCGGTAAGAATCGAACCAAAATCTGGATATATGTGGTCAAATTTGGGTGTAATCTACAGCCGTAATGGGCAGCTGGATGAGGCGAAGTGGGCATACAATACAGCGTTGAATGTTGATTCACGCACTTTCGTAGCGATGAATAACCTGTCAAAAATCTATCAGCAGCAGGGCGATTTAGAGCAGGCCAGTCTGTTACAAACAAAAGTAAAAAAACACCTGCGGGATAATCCGTATTACCTGCTCATGCTGAGTGATCAGGCAGTTGCTGAAAGGCGTTATAAAGATGCTGTGAAACTACTGCGAAGAGCACTGAGAAAAAAACAGGATGAGCATCGTCTGCATTTTGCAATCGCCAAGTCTCTATATCTTCTTGGACAGCGTTATGAGGCAGAAAAGAGTTTCAGTCGCGCCAGAGAGCTCGCACCCAAACAACTACTTAAAGAGGACTATAGCAAGCAGTTGTCAGAGTTGGTGCAATGAATAAAGTGCTGATTCACCGCAGAGTAACCACTTAACTTATTTATCAACAGGTGCTGATACTTTAAACTGCCTGTTTTCCTTCAAATCCGGGTTTAGTATGCAGTCACCAACCAGTCACCATTATTATTCAGCACGCCTTAAAATACATTATGTGGATGCCGAACCCCTTATTCTTCTCCATGGCAGAATGGATCATTGTCGAAATTGGGACTGGGTGGCAAATCGACTGGCTGCGCATTACCGCGTTATCGCACCAGACTTAAGAGGACATGGCGATTCGGATTGGTCGGTGGGTAATGCCTATAGCATGTACGACTATATTTATGATTTGATGGAGCTTGTTGAACAGCTGGAGCTCGCGCCGGCGACAATTATTGGTCATTCTCTGGGGGGTGGCGTTGCCACAAAGTTCACGGGAGCTTATCCCGATAAAGTAAAGAAATTAGTCTCGATCGAAGGGTTGGGATCCGCGCCCGATACTCTGGCAAAGGAGGCCAACATCAGTGCAGCAGAGCGGATGCAGCTTTGGGCGAAAGAGATGCAGCGTATCGCAGCGAAACCGGAGCGGCAGTATGCCACGCGGGAGCATGCAGTTGAGCGTATGCAGCAGGCCAATGCGCATTTGTCGCCAGAGCGGGCCAGGCATTTAGCACTAGAGGGTATTTGTAAAAAGGAAAACGGTCAGTATCGCTGGAAATATGACCCTTTTGTAGGCGCACATCCCCCTTTTGATATGAGTGCGCTGGATACCCATCAGTTGTGGTCAGATATTGATTGTCCGGTGTTACTGGTTTGGGGCAAAGACAGCTGGGCCAGCGATCCCGCCGAGGATGGACGAGTGAGCTTTTTTCAAAACGCCCGGGTGGTGAATATCCCAGATGCCGGTCACTGGGTGCACCATGACCAGTTTGAGTTGTTTATGGAGGAGATTGAGCGTTTCTTATTGTAAACCTGATCAGCCACAGTCAACCGCCAACGGCTCATTTGCGGCTAATTCAATCGTGCCTAATCACCTTCAATTTGTACTACCACACGTCCCCGAACCTGACCATTGGTGATTTTTTCTGCATATTCGGGCACCTGCTCGAAACGGATAGTCTCAGTGATGCCTGCCCAGAACCCGTCATCGAATAGCTCGGCCAGACGCGTCCACATGGAGAGGCGATGGGCGCGAGTCACATGGGTCGAATTAATGCCTATCAGTTTGATGGCACGCAATATAAAGGGCATTACCGTTGCGGATAGTTCGTGGCTTGCGGCGAGTCCGCAGCTGGCAATAGCACCATTGATATGGGTTTCGGCGATAACCCGGGATAAAATCGGTCCGCCAACGTTATCGATGGCGCCGGCCCATTTTTGAGCTTCCAGTGGCCTGGCGGATTGCTCCATGGATTCACGGCTGATAATGTCGCTGGCGCCCAGGTCACGCAAATACTGATGTGTTTCTTCGCGCCCTGTTACTGCCGTTACTGAATATCCCAAGCGCGATAGAATTGCGATAGCGATACTGCCGAGCCCGCCCGCAGCACCCGTCACTAGAATGGTAGTCTCGTCCGGTAAAACACCTG
>CBDUGR010000015.1:0-12884 GCA_965366515.1 uncultured Gammaproteobacteria bacterium
CAGGAGTTGCGGTGGTCCGAGGAATTATGCGAATTACTGGGGCTGCCAAGCGATTCACAGATAGAACTTAATGATATTTATTCCCGCATCAGCAAGGAATATCAGCTGCTGGTAGAACGTTCAATCGATGCTTCGTCAAAAACCAATGAACCCTTTGATATTAATTTTGGTATGTCGCATTCCGATGGCAGGAAAATATGGGTGCGCGCGGTAGGATTAGGAGTAAACGATCGCGGCAAGGCAATTTGGTTCTCTGGAATATTGCAGGACATTACGCAAAGCCGCATCTCTGAAAAAGCACTCCGGTTGAGAGATTTTGCATTAAACCAAACACCGGATGCTATTTTAACGGTCAACGCTTTCGGTTATATCGTGGCTGTCAATGACACCACCTGCAGCACATTCGAATTTGACCGGAGTGAGCTGATAGGTAGTACCGTAGACATTATTAACCCTGAATTCAGTATTACGAACTGGGATAAATGGTGGGCAACGGTTAAGCGTGAGGAAGGGTTGCTCACCCACACCACCAATACAACCAAGAGCGGCAGAAAATTCCCGGTGGAGATTTCCACTGCTTATTTCCTTTATGAAAACGAAGAGTTCTGCGTTGTTTCGATCAAAGATATTACTGAACGCAAACAGCGAGAGGAAGAGATTCAACACCTGGCTTATCACGATACTCTTACTGGCTTACCCAATCGCAGTCTACTTCAGGACAGGCTGGGGTTAGCAGTAAAAACAGCAACACGGCATGACTATATCGGCGCTGTACTTTTTATCGATCTGGACAATTTTAAAGTCATCAATGATTCACTTGGACATACTGCTGGCGATCAAGTATTACAACAACTCGCGCAACGGTTTTCTTCGATGCTCAGGGGAGAAGATACGATAGCACGCCTCGGCGGAGACGAATTTGTCGTCCTCCTTCCCTATCTTAGCGATGAGCGCGCAGTCGCCGAACAGAAAGCCGAAGACCTGGCTCAGAAATTATTAAATACAATCTCTCTGCCTCTATCAGTTTTGGACCATGAATTACAGGTAACGGCCAGCATTGGGCTGGTTCTGTTTCCCGATGGGGATGAAGATGCTGATTCAGTTCTAAAATTTGCCGATACTGCCATGTACAGAGCCAAGGCGAATGGTCGTGACACAGTGATGCGATTTGATAATGAAATGGCGGAAACGGCTACTCGGCAGCTTAGTCTGGAAAGTCAGTTAAGAAACGCTTTAAAAAATGATGAATATATACTTTATATACAGCCGCAATATCGGAGCAATAAGCAGTTGATTGGGGCAGAGGTTCTGTTACGCTGGAACTCTCCCACACTTGGTATTGTTTCTCCTGCAGAGTTCATCCCAGCACTTGAGTCTACCGGGATGATCTTCGAAGTCGGCGAGTGGGTACTTCGCAAATCCTGCGAACAGATCAGGCACTGGATCAACGAAGGTCTGTGGCATGATAAATTGGCCTTGGGGGTTAACATCAGCCCACGCCAATTCAGACAACCGCTCTTTGTGGAGCAGATCTCCAGTATCCTTGAGGAAACGGGGATCCCACCAGGTTATCTGGACATAGAAATCACCGAAGGTATGGTCATCCATAACATCGAGGATATTGTCAGTAAGTTAAAAAAGCTGAGAATACTCGGCGTTTCAATTTCCATTGATGATTTCGGAACAGGGTACTCTTCACTTACTTATTTAAAGCGGCTACCTATTGATACGCTCAAAATTGACCAATCGTTTATCAGGGAAATTCCCGGTGATTCGGATGACGCGGCAATAGTAACAACTATTATCGCTATGGCTCAACAGCTTAATCTACAGGTAATTGCGGAAGGCGTTGAAAACAAAGAACAAGTCAATTTCCTTAAGGAGAACAACTGCAATCAGTTTCAAGGTTACTATTTTGATCGACCTTTTCCTCTGAAAGATTTTGAATCCTTGTTGACGGCCAAGGTCAAAGCATTTGGTTCCGTAAAAAAGGCTTCCTCGTTAAACTAATAATCAAATAAAGGACAACTATTCGATGGCCTATAAAGAATATAAAGTCTTGGCGATTGCCGAAGGCGCATTGGGCACATTATTTCTGGGGGCATCCGGTATGCCACTAAAAAAGCTGGAGGCAACCTTAAACAAAGAAGCTTCCGATGGTTGGCAACTGGTCTTTCAGGTTCTGGAGCAAAAGCGCTTCTGGCTATTCTGGCAACGCGAAACCGTTATCATCACGTTAGGTAGAGAGTAGCTCATTGCTGGATAAAGAGGCAGTTTCGCTCGAAGAGGAGCGCATTCGACAGCAGGTGAGGACACTACCTGAGGAAAAAAGGCTACAGTTCTATACTCGCCTGGAAAAAGAGGTCAAAGACCCGGATAGTTACGCCGTTCTTAACTATCTTTTTATTAGCGGGCTACACCATTTTTATATGGGCAAATGGTTAAGGGGGAGTATTAACCTGGCAGTCTTTGCAGTGGCTGTTTACCTTATGTTTAACAGCATGGTAATGCTCGGCATCATACTGTTAATTGTTATTAGCCTATTCGAGCTGTATGAGCTGTTTCAATCAGAAACCATTGTGCAGGACTATAACAATAAGCTGATGAACACACTGTTGCAGGATCTTGAGTAATCTGTTCTGTTCTCTACTTTACCAATGAACTTAAGTGATTCTGGCACTAGGGCTATTGTCGCGGTGACTGATGCTGATCCTTAAGGAGTTGATCGATCTTCTCCTCTAACCGATTCAGTTTATTCGCCATCTGATCAAGCCTCTCCAAACTGAGCCGCTCTTTCTCGATCACCTCTTCCTCCTCCTGAGCCATAAAAAAAGCTGAGAAACTCGCTGTTAGCATAGAAAAAAGACCAACACCCATCGCAATAAGGAGGCTGGCAAAAACTTTCCCGATATTACTGACGGGCACGATATCACCATACCCCACAGTAGTAATAGTAACCCAGGCCCACCAAAGGCCGTCCCAGGGTGTTTTAATGGCTGGGTCGAGACTGGCAATGGTAATACCTGCCATCACGATAATAATAAAACAGGCTAGCAGCGTAACACCTAAGTGATGTCGACTAAGAAGTTGCCGTATCGCACTGGATACATGAAAGAGCAATCCCAACAGCACCACAAGCCTGAATGCCCTGAATATCATCACCGGATAATCCTGTGTCAGCCGCAGGACAAAAGGCAAAGCAAGCACAATAATCAGCAAATTCATCCAGTTGGTTTGTAAGTAATGCCGGCGATTACCCACCAGACTCGTTAGCACCAATGTCTCTAACAAGAATAAAAGCCATACAGATACGCTGGTGAAACTGGTGAACTCTGCCGTCAGCTTACCGGAAACGTCCAGATACCATTCCAGCAATACCCAGAATGCTATAAAAATCATCGGCCATTCGAAAATATGGCCCCACCAAACGGCTTTCGACCTTTCTCCAGGATCCACACCTGCCAGGCCTATCACTGACTTCAATGATCTCAGCATCATCTGATACCTCTGTCTCCCTTATGCAGACTAAATACGCTATACAGATTATTGTGTTAGGGCCTATAACGCAAACATTGTATACTGCGGCAGTAGGCTCTTAGCTTAACCCCAATTATTAATTGAGCTTTTGGACTTAATGAGTACTGAGAATCTTGCAGAAGCTTCTTTAGAAAGCTTATATAAAATTTTTACTGTCCCGGAATCACAGGGTTCTACTTTAGCAAAACTTGATCGTGAAATTTCCGAAAATCTACTCGGCTTTTTGCGTGATCGAATTGTCGCTATCGAGAAGGATATATCGGAGATCGAGAAGGATTTTTCTCAATCTTTGATACCTGAGAATCCGCGTTTTGTATCAGACCACACAGAATTTCTGCTGGAGAGTCTGGTCGCCCATTCGGTGCATACTGCGGCTCCCAGTTTTGTCGGCCATATGACCTCGGCCCTCCCCTATTTCATGCTGCCATTATCCAAAATCATGCTGGCACTGAACCAGAACCTGGTCAAAATAGAAACTTCTAAGGCCTTTACTCCGCTGGAACGAGAGTTACTGGGCATGATGCACCGCTTGGTTTATCAGGAAAACGAGAGTTTCTACAATCGGTGGATGCACCAAAGTGACCATGCTCTCGGCGCTGTTTGCTCCGGGGGAACGATTGCCAACATTACCGCACTATGGGCCGCACGAAATAATGCCTTTCCTGCCACTAATGGTTTTAAGGGGATCCGCCAGGAAGGTCTCTTCCAGGCGCTCAAACACTTTGGCTATGATGGGGCGGCCATACTGGTTTCAGAGCTTGGACATTACTCATTAAGCAAAGCCGCTGATGTACTGGGCATCGGGAGAGACAACATTATTCCGGTTGAAACCGATGCGCGATTCAGAGTTAAACCCTTGTCCCTGGAGCACCAGTGTTTGCAGCTAGCGAAAAAGAATCACAAGGTGATCGCAATTATCGGTATTGCAGGAACAACCGAAACCGGCACGGTAGATCCACTTGATGAGCTGGCAGAGTTGGCATTGCAAGCTCAGTGTCACTACCATGTCGATGCCGCGTGGGGAGGACCAACACTGTTTTCCAGACAACATGGAGCAATGCTCAAAGGTATCGAGCGTGCGGATTCAGTTACCATTGATGCCCACAAACAGCTTTACACTCCCATGAGCTCCGGGATAGTACTCTTTAAAACACCCAATACCGTTCGTGCCATTGAGCACCATGCCGAATATATCATTAGAAAAGGCTCCAAAGATTTGGGGGCCACTTCACTGGAAGGGTCCAGGTCAGGCGCTGCGCTACTTATACATGCGGGACTGCACATTATTGGCCGACAAGGCTATGAACTGCTTATCGATCAGGGTATCGAAAAAGCTCAGTATTTTGCCAATCTGGTCCGTCAGGATGAAAACTTTGAGCTGGTTTCAGAACCAGAGTTAAACATTCTCACATACAGACTGGTGCCGAAGCTGATCGCCGAGAAATTAAAATACACAGACGATGCGCAGCGACAATTGATCAATGAGGGGCTCAATCGACTGACCATTTTGATCCAAAAGACACAGCGGCAGCGTGGTAAAACCTTTGTTTCAAGAACAACACTGAAACCCGTCGATTACGGCAAGCAGGAAATTACGGTGTTTCGCGTGGTGTTGGCTAACCCCTTAACCAACCAGACTATTCTGCAAAACGTACTGGAAGAGCAAAAGGCGATTGCACAGGAAGCCGACTCTCAAGGGATTATCGAAGAAATACTTGCCCCGCTATCACAGCTTCATAATGCCAAGGGCTTGCAGTGACACCAGTGAGCTGACACGCCAGCTGGTCGAGCAGATTGCAACCGACCAATATTGAAAATTACCTGGCTATTGTAAAAAGCTATTTGCCTGATTTTAATGGCGACAAAGGGCAATCGCACAAGGCAGCAAAGCTTTTTCCATGACTCGAGGACCCAGAAGTGGACGAACAGCAAAGCAATTTTATAATGATTACTCAAAATGATAATCATATTTAAGTTGCTTAGGCTCACTGGCCAGATTGAAATGTTAGCGGACACCCGCCAAAAGTGCCCGCTGGAAAAGCCTATTGCTCGGCCTGAGCAGCCTTGTAAGCTTTGATTTGTTCATTAAAGTTCTGGGCCAACAACTGCATTTTATCAACTATCGAATTGTACAGTTCAACATTAGCCAGCTTCTGTTCCTCAGTCAGCGTCTCTGTATTTGTCTTTTCAGCCTCTTCCATACAAGCCAAAAAAGACTCTCCATCTGCAATATAGGCTTTGACGGCCGTCTGACCTTCTACCATCTGCTCAGTGCTCGCTGTCGCCCCATCAGGAAGCTGGACGTCACTGGGTTGTTCGCACGACTGTGCGAAGAGAACACCCGGAAAAACCAGGCAAAAGGTCAAAAAAGTGGATGTGGCTATTTTTTTCATTCTAAAATTTCCTTTGTGATTTATCTCGCAATGAAACTCAAGTTCAATGTAAATCGCATCTTACCACTAGGTTTAAGGTAAGCATATCCCTATAATAGTCCGCTCTTTTACAACCCGCTTTCGCAGATAGTGAACTTCCGAACTGAGGTAAATTTGGACACAAAAAGACTACATGGAACTCTGGCCGCTGGTTGGGCAGTAGCGGGATTTAGCTTATTATTAATCAGTGCTATTTTCAGGTTAGGGGAGATTGCGTGGAATATCAAAAACTATGAGCTATCTGCTTTTCAGTGTTTACTGTTGCTGGCAAGCATCCTGTTCATGGCTTATTCAGAAGGATATAAAGGCTTCCAACTAAAATTTTCACCACGCTTTGCGGCCCGTTGCCTCCATTTGAAAAACAACCCGGTACTTATTCACTCCATTCTGGCTCCATTATTTTGTATGGGATTTTTCCATACAACCAAAAGACGCAAGATTGCCACTTCAATTCTCGCGCTGGCCATTATTGGATTTATATTCTTAGCGCACCAGCTAGAGCAGCCATGGCGAGGAATTCTCGATGCTGGCGTTGTGGTTGGACTCGGCTGGGGGACTCTCTCTCTCTTCTATTTCTTAAAGCAAGCCTTCACAGCACCGGAATTTAATTATTCTCCGGAATTACCGGAAAACAATTAGTTCGAAGAGCCGCCTTGCATCTGGTTCAACCTATCTTGCAACTGAGTAATTCGGCCAATTAGCTGGCGCCTTGTCGCATCAATGGCCTCTACCGCTTCTTCGTTATTTCTAACACGTAGCGCCAGATTATCGGGAATATTTTTTAAGCGTTTTTGCATTAATTCCATCTCGCTGCGAAGTACTAAAATTTGCTCTGACTGATTTTCGACAGTCGCTCGCAAAGTAGTATTTTCCGCCAGCAACTGGTTACTTAACTGTTTGAAACCCGCGCTTAGCTCGGAATGTTTTGCGGTGATGGATTTTAACTGCTGCTCACCCGACTTAGCCTGCGCAGAAGCTGCATCCACATTAGTTGTTAAGGCATTTATTTGAGTGCTGATTTTAGCGATGGCTGTCCGATTCCGCTTATTTGAAACATCCCACAGTTTACGAATCTCAGAGTCGAAGAATTTGAATTTTTCGTCTATTACATTACCCGTCTGCGTGAAGTCAGCGCCAGTCGTAAATACTTCCGTGCCGAGCTGGTCAATGCGTTTGCGAGCCAATTCCAGGGAGATTTGTGTTTCCGATAACTGGCTTTGCAACTTTAAAGTTTGCATAACCAGCCAACCGCAGGCCGATCCGATCACCAACAAAAGAAGAAGCAGCAACAGCTGCCACTTTTTCCCTGATTTCCCTGAGTTAGCCGAAGTAATTCTACTCGAACGCTCACCCCTGCTTCGCTCACCGACACTTGCTTTTGAACGATACCGCTCATCGTCCTGTTCAACAGACAGTCCTTCGATTACATCAATATCATCATCATCTAATCTGGGCATATTCGGATTACTTTTTTTATTCACCGCTTAATTAAGAAAGTTATAGTTCAATCGCTAAAACTAACGCGTCTTCTCTATATTTACCCGCAGGATAATACCCTTTTCTTGTTCCCACTTCATTAAAGCCTTCAGAAATATAGAGTTGATAAGCCCTTTGATTTGAGGCCCGAACCTCCAGGAAAGTAACAGTAGCCGACAATTGCCTGGCCCTGGCTAACATATGCCTCAATAGACCTTTACCCAATCCTTGCCCCTGATATTTCGAATCAATACTTAAATTCAGCAGGTGTGACTCTCCGGCAGCAGCCGACAATACGCTATGCCCTATATGACATTCTTCGGCCGCCAAAATCAGGCACTCGTAATTTGCCAAAATACAGCTCTCAAAATTCTTTTCCGACCACGGGATACTATAAACTCTTCGTTCTACTGCCATTACCTTTTGCAGATCACTCAGCAGCATTCTTCGCAGATTATAATCGAGTGGAAAAGACTCAATTCCAGTCATATTTCACCGGCATAGTTAAGCAATCGAACCTTCAAATTACTGATTTTACTTTACTCTTTTATTTGACAAAAAAATGTCCGCGTTAGCCGCCAACCAAGATAGATATCGCTTTCCTAGATACGCGGAAACCGTGAAATATGACGCAAACTAACTTTGCTCGTGCTCGCTACCCTTTGTGATGCTCTTCCAACAGCCTGGATAAAACCTGTACATCATGCCAAACTGCCCTCTTATATGAAGGTATTTCAAGCATTTCGTCGATACTATGCGTAACGACCACCGAATAATCTCCAATTGACCATAGTTTGCCTCTATGTTCGCTAAGCTGAGTTTCATGGGGTAGCAGGTAACCACTGGTTACAGGCCCCATCAACAAGAGAGAACGTACTTTCCCCGATACTGTCTGTGCATTATAAAATCCCCAGACTGCATCTTTAGCGGCAGACTCGCCCTGGTTAACATGCTCTACATTTGAGATAGGCCAATTAAAATAGCTAAATTTTGCTCCTTCAAAACTAACCCCCATCGCGCTGACTAACTCAAGCAAAAGTCTGGACTGAGCTGCAGCGTTTTGTTCAACGCTCTGTTTTGTTACATCGCTGATTATAAGTAACTGCTCGGAGCAGCGCACCGAGATCAAATCAACCTGAGGAACTGACTCTCTAACAACTCGCTGCTTGCTCGCAACGGCGGCTGGGTTGTCATTCTGCTTGTCCACTGGGTCAGATATTGTTGGCCGTTCGAAAGTTTCCGAAGCCACTTCAACAACCTGTGGCTCCGGCTCTTTCACCCTTGTGATTACCGAGGGTTTTGCTCCCGGCAAGACCTGTCGGGCGTACCAGGGTTGAATGCCCATCGCCTTGAGGTACTTTTTTTGGGATTGAGTATTCAACTTATTTTCCGGCTCAGCGTTCAAACACCTTCCACCTGAGGGTGTTCACGCTTCCCATCAGACAGAATGATATTCAAGGCATTTAAATAGGCTTTCGCTGAAGCAATGACAATATCTGTATCCGCACCAGAACCATTCACAATCCGTCCGCCTTTTTCCAGCCGAACAGTCACCTCTCCTAGCGAGTCAGTACCGCTGGTGATGGCGTTCACCGAATATAATTGCAAACTGGTGCCGCTATGGACAATTTGTTCTATGGCTTTAAACGCTGCGTCCACAGGTCCGCTGCCTTCTGCCTCAGCGCTTTTCTCATCGCCACGACAGTCTAAGATCAATTTTGCACGAGGTGTTCCACCGGTTTTCGAAGTAACCTCAAGATATTTCAACTGGTAAAGATCCTCAAAGTGCGCCTCCTGTACATCTGTCACCAGTGCTTGTAAATCCTCATCAAATATTTCGTGTTTCTTATCCGCTAGCGCCTTAAAGCGCACAAAAGCTTCGTTCAATTCATCCTGGTCCGCAAATTCTATTCCCAGGTCTTCAAAACGCGCCCTCACCGCAGCTCTGCCAGAGTGTTTACCCAGAACAAGTTTATTTGCATTCCACCCAACATCTTCCGCTTTCATAATTTCGTAGGTTTCGCGAAATTTAAGCACGCCGTCCTGGTGAATACCCGATTCATGGGCAAAAGCATTAGCACCCACAATGGCCTTGTTGGGCTGCACGGGGAACCCGGTTACACTCGCAACTAGTCGAGAAGCTGGGACAATCTGTGTAGTATCAATATTGGTTTCTACCGCAAACAAATCACTACGTGTTTTGATCGCCATCACAACTTCCTCCAGGGAAGCATTTCCAGCGCGCTCACCGAGCCCATTGATAGTGCATTCAACCTGTCTCGCTCCATTCACAACCGCTGAAAGTGAATTGGCAACCGCAAGCCCTAGGTCATTGTGACAATGGACTGAGAAAATAGCTTGATCCGAATTTGGTACGTTTTCAATCAAGCGCGCAATAGTGTTACCGTATTCCATTGGCTCACCATACCCGACGGTATCGGGTATGTTGATGGTACCAGCCCCTGCTGCGATAACACGCTCGATAATACGACACATAAATTCGAATTCTGAACGACTTGCATCCTCCAGCGAAAACTCAACATCTGGTGCCAAGTTTCGCGCAAGTTTGACCGAGCTAACCGCCTGCTCTAAGACACTCTCCGGATCCATTTTCAGCTTATATTTCATGTGAATCGGTGAAGTCGCTATAAATGTATGAATGCGCGCCACATTGGCTTGTTTTAATGCTTCTGCAGCACGCTCAATGTCAGTAACATTGGCTCGAGCCAGGCTGCATACTGTGCAGTCTTTTATGCTCTCAGCCACAGCCTTTACAGCCTTGAAATCACCTTCACTGGCAATGGCAAAGCCAGCTTCTATTACATCAACCTTCATTTTCTCCAGCGCTTTAGCAATACGCACTTTCTCATTTCGGGTCATCGACGCGCCTGGACTTTGTTCTCCGTCACGCAAAGTAGTATCAAAAATTATTAATCGATCTCTAGTCATGTTCTGCTCCGTTCAGACCTGAGTATTATAACCACGCAGACTGGCGCACTAAACAGCAAAAGCCAACTGCTAATAAATAAAACAAAGAATAAACTAAAATTGTAGGGGAAGTTGTCTGCCCTAAGGCAGCAGTCGATGAAGCTGTTTAGCTACCGCAAGATAGCTTACTGCACCTTTTATGTAGGCAGATGATCCGCTTATGGCAGTAAGTTTGATAGAATAGGTCATATCTAGAATATATTTAAAAATCACGCTCAATGCAACGTTAAAGCCAATTAATAGCACCCCTTATAAAAGAAAAAGGTAACTAACCAGCTCTACGTTTCAGCAAATATCCTTGCGATCGGAGATTTTAAGTAGGAATAGTAGTTAATTTGAATATAAAGCTTTGACCTTTTATTAAAAAAATATAGAATGCCACAATAATTTTGCAGCGCACAATATTGGAGTAACCTATGCCAGACCAGGCGCAAAAAGAAACGACTAGCTTCATCGATCAGCTGAACAGCGTGCTCGGAGACTTCTCATCTTTTGACGATGTTGCCGCCGAGAATATGGATCAGGAATTTCGGGCAGCTATCGCCAAAATAACCAAAGGCATGTCCCCTGTTGCTCTGATTAATGCTTATATTGATTGGCTCGGTCACTTGTCACTTTCACCCGGCAAACAGATTCAGTTAATACAAAGTCTGGCAGGCAAGGTATACCAGCTTGGCACTTATACGGCAGAATCTGTAACTGATTCAGGTGAAAAATCAGCTCCACCATCGTCCATAAAAGACCGTTCTTTTAGCTCTGAAGGATGGCAAGCCTTTCCTTTTAATTTCTTTTCACAGTCCTATCTGCTCACTCAACAATGGCTTAAAGAAGCAACCGGGAATGTAGATGGTCTGACAAAAGACCACGAAGGCGTGGTTAACTTTGTCAACGAGCAAATTCTTGGCATGCTGTCTCCAGCGAACTTTCCTTTTACAAATCCGGAAGTCATCCAAAAAACCAAAGCCGAGCAGGGTGAAAACCTGAAACGCGGATTAGACTACCTGATCCAGGATGTTAAAAGCGAAAATGGTGGTACCGCCACTACGACAGACGCAGAGAATTTTGTCGTTGGTGAACACATAGCAATTACCCCTGGCAAAGTGGTCTACCAAAACCAGTTAATTGAATTAATTCAATATAGCCCGACAACAGAGCAAGTTGGCAAGGAGCCTGTTCTTATTGTGCCGCCCTGGATAATGAAGTACTACATCCTTGACCTGTCACCCAAAAATTCGATGGTAAAATATTTGGTTGACCAAGGTAAAACGGTATTCATGATTTCGTGGAAAAACCCAACGGAGCAAGAGCGTGATTTAGGGATGAATGCATATCTTGACTTAGGGCTTATGGAATCTTTAAAAGCTGTGCAGGCAATCGTACCTGATACCAAAATAAACACTGTTGGCTACTGCATAGGTGGAACTTTGCTACTAATCGGCGCAGCCGCTCTTGCAGGTGTAGAGGATGATACTATTAACTCCATCACGCTGCTGGCCGCACAAGCCGATTTTTCCGAACCTGGAGATATCAAAAATTTCTTAAACGATAGCCATTTATCGTTCCTGGAAAGTCTAATGTGGAAACAGGGTTATCTGGACGCGGATAATATGAGCGACGCGTTTAAGGCGATGCGATCCGGGGACCTAATCTGGGGCCCGATGATTCAACGTTATTTTCATGGTGAAGATACCTTTATGAATGACCTCATGGCCTGGAATGCAGACGGCACTCGCATGCCCTACCAGATGCATCACGAATATTTGCGGAAAATGTATCTTGATAACGAGCTGGCCGATGGTCACTACGAGGTGAATGGTCGAAAAGTATCACTGTCAGATATTACTGCGCCTATGTTTGTCGTCGGCACCCAAACAGATCATGTCGCGCCCTGGAAATCCGTTTATAAACTACACCAACTGACTAACGACGAACTCACTTTTTTGCTTACCTCTGGCGGACATAACGCTGGAATTATAAGTGGCCCAAGTCACCCCAGAAGAAGCTATCAGGTTCGCAAGCGCATGCCTCGAGACAAATACCTCTGTGCCGAGACCTGGGCGGATTCAACAGAAGTACAACAAGGGTCATGGTGGCCTGCATGGAACGAATGGCTCGATGAGCAACTTTCCGGACAGCGTAAACCACCCAAAACGGGCTGTGCTTCGAAGGGCTATAAAACACTAAGAGATGCGCCTGGTGAGTATGTAAAAGAAAAGTAGTGCCTAACCGCCAAAAGCCGTCTGCAGATGGCTTTTGGCGCTTCTTTGTCTTTCTGCCACTGCCGCTCAGTTTTATCCCCCCCACATATTTGAACACCACAAACAGCATAAAACTGCATGACCGTACCTTTTAATAAAACACTTCCTAGTGATTAAGCACTGTCCATTATCTAATAGCAATTAGGCCTCTCTATCCCATCACCAACCTGCGTGGAATACGCCAGTACGTCTA
>CBDUGR010000016.1:0-12474 GCA_965366515.1 uncultured Gammaproteobacteria bacterium
CATCTCTTGTTGTCGATGAGGTAGAGGGGGTTGATTTGGCAAGCTTAATTTCTGGAACGGGATCCAGGCCACCCTCATGCCAGGGATGACATTTTAACAGGCGCTTGATAGACATCCAGGTACCACGAACAAAGCCAAACCTGAGAATAGCGGTTTCCGCGTAGCAGGAGCAGGAGGGGTAAAACCGGCAATTATTACCAAGTATAGGGCTGATAATAAAGCGGTACCCTTTAAAAAATACCACGATAAGCTTGGATATGAGATTTTTCAATTTTTGTTACCCTTCGTCCGCTGCATCAGTTTCTGCCAAAGGTTTTCAAACTCGATACGGATTTTCCGGCTACTCTGCTGGTCCACACCTTTGCGAGCGAGAAGAATGACATCATAGGAGAAATCCCCAGAGTCGAAGGTGCGGAAGGTTTCACGGATAACTCGCTTGATTCGATTGCGCTGTACAGCTAAACGAACCTGTTTTTTGGCGATAATAAAACCAATTCGTGGTTGGTTTAATCCGTTAGGCGCGGCGATTAATAACATTACCCGCGAGGAAGCTTTCGCGCTAGAGCGATCGAAAACCCGCTGAAAATCGCGGGCCTTTAATAGCCTTTTATGCTTAGGAAATCCAAGTCTGACCATGAAAAATGGACAGCAAATGGCTTATCACGAGCAGCTAGGCAGAGAGTCTTTTTCGACCTTTAGCTCGACGTCGATTAATCAACAGACGACCATTTTTTGTAGCCATTCTTGCTCTAAAACCATGGGTACGTTTGCGTTTTAAATTGCTGGGTTGAAAAGTTCTTTTCATCGAAATTGCTCCACACGAATCCTATATCGGTCATTTACCAATATTTTGGGAGCGAGGATTCTAGTGAATTCGGAGCCAATCTGCAATTTATTCCTAAAGAAAAGCCAATAAATTTTCAATGAGTTAGCATATTTATATAAATTGTTTGAAGAATTGGGTCTGCTTATTCGTTTTATTGTAAAGAAAGAATAAAAAACAGCTGGTTTTCCATAGCAAATATTATGTTAAACAAGGCTTCTAGTTAGGCAGAATTCCCCTGGATAGGATCTGGAATAGCAAGGCTATCTAACGGTTTCTGTGTTAAGTATCACGCAATTAATCCAGGGTTTTCCAAGTAAAAACAATGGTAATGGCTTTAAACAGATAAAATTATTCAACCTGTTGAAATTATTAGGAAAAATAAATATTTTATCCTGTGGATAAGTTTTCTTTAAAAGGTTAAAATGCTGGGTTCTGTTTCTCAATCTAGAGTTGCCTTTGGTGCAAGTTGCCAAGATAGAAAATCGAGTTAAAAATAACTAGAGAATAAGGATTAATGGTCAAAGAGATATGGGCAAGTTGTGTTGGGATGCTGCAGAAAGAGCTGCCGGAGCAACAATTCAATACCTGGATAAGACCGCTGCAATCTGATTTTGCCGATGGGAATCTAACATTGCTGGCGCCAAACCGTTTTGTTTTGGACTGGGTTTCACAAAGATACTTGCAGCGCATCAGTGAGATTGTTGGTGAAATTGATGGAAGCGCAATCACGGTAGAAGTTGTTATTGGCACGCGAAAAGAGGAGGCTTCAGCGAAAGAGCAGGAAACGGTTGAAAAAACAGAAGATCATTCGCGCAAGCAGCCCCCGCAATTTGGTAATAGAAAGAAGGAACTAAACAGCCAGTCCAACAGCAAAGCGAAGCACATTAGTGGTTTAAATAGAGTATTTACCTTTGACACATTCGTAGAGGGCAAGTCCAATCAACTCGCTCGAGCAGCGGCATTGCAGGTTGCTGAGAACCCCGGAGGCGCATACAACCCTTTGTTCATATATGGAGGTGTTGGTCTTGGTAAAACACACCTAATGCATGCGGTCGGCAGTTATATGCTAAAACAAAATCCTGAAGCAAAAGTAGTCTATTTGCATTCAGAGAGATTTGTAGCAGACATGGTTAAAGCCTTGCAGATGAACGCGATTAACGAGTTTAAACGATTTTATCGGTCTGTAGATGCACTGTTGATTGACGATATACAGTTTTTTGCAGCTAAAGAGCGTTCACAGGAGGAGTTTTTTCATACATTTAACGCGTTACTGGAAAGTGAGCAACAGATGATCTTGACTTGTGATCGCTACCCAAAAGAGATAAAGGGGCTGGAAGAGCGATTAAAATCGAGGTTTGGTTGGGGTTTAACTGTCGCCGTAGAGCCGCCTGAGCTGGAAACCAGAGTGGCAATTTTGCTTAAAAAGGCTGATCAGGCGAACATTAGTTTACCAAAAGATGTTGCTTTCTTTATCGCTCAAAAAATAAGATCCAATGTTAGGGAGCTAGAAGGGGCACTGAAAAGAGTGATAGCTAGCGCTCACTTTACTGGAAGCGATATTAGCGTAGAGTTTGTTAGAGATGCGCTTAAGGATCTGTTCGCGGTTCAGGATAAGCTTGTGTGTGTTGATAATATTCAAAGAACGGTGGCCGAGTATTATAAAATAAGGATGGTTGATATGTTATCCAAAAGGAGGAGCCGATCAGTGGCCAGGCCAAGGCAGGTTGCTATGGCGCTGTCAAAGGAGCTCACGAACCACAGTCTACCAGAGATAGGTGATTTTTTTGGCGGGCGGGACCACACCACCGTGTTACATGCTTGTCGTAAAGTTAAAGAGTTGAGCGAAACCAATAATGATATTCGGGAAGATTATAAGAACCTAATGCGTTTGTTGACAACCTAGCAGCTGAGCTTCCAACGAAGATCGGTCAATCAACAGAGAGCCGCTTATGAATTTACAGATAAAAATTAAGAACAGAGGATAACAATATGAAATTTGTCATCTCCAGAGAGGAATTGCTGAAGCCACTTACTTTGGTAGCGGGAGTAGTAGAGCGACGCCAAACGTTGCCTGTGTTGTCAAATATACTCATTGTTGTTGAGGGTGATCGTTTGTCCCTCACTGGAACGGATTTGGAAGTTGAGCTGGTAGGACGGGTGCAGCTGGAGCAGCCGGGTGAAGCGGGAGAAATCACGGTGCCCGCTCGAAAGATGATGGATATCTGTAAAACTCTACCCGATCAATCAGTCATTAGTGTTCAGCAAGATGGGGAGAAGCTGGTTATAAAAGCGGGTCGTAGCCGCTTTACTCTATCAACGCTTCCAGCGACAGATTTTCCAAATGTTGAGGAAAAGCCGAGGAGCATGGAATTTGATATTTCGCAGAATGTGTTGAGACACCTAATTGAGCGAACCAGTATTGCAATGGCACAACAGGATGTCAGATATTATCTCAATGGTATGCTATTTGAGATAAGGACAGGTTTGCTTAAAGCGGTTGCCACGGATGGTCATCGGTTGGCGCTATGCTCGGCGAATATGGATATATCGGATATCGAACTACAGCAGGTGATCATTCCACGAAAGGGAGTTCTAGAGCTAAACCGTTTGTTATCGGAGCCTGAACAAAATACCAAGCTAGTAATTAGTAGTAGCCATATCAGGGCGGTTACAGATAATTTCACATTTACTTCAAAATTGGTCGATGGAAAATTTCCGGATTACGAGCAGGTTATTCCCAAAGGTGGTACCAAAGAGGTGGTGGCGGAGAGAGAGGAGCTAAAGCAGGTGCTGAATCGGGCTGCAATTCTTTCCAATGAGAAATATCGTGGAGTGCGCCTAATCGTCCAGGATAATTTATTACAGGTTTTTGCCAATAATCCAGAGCAGGAAGAGGCCGAAGAATCAATGCAGATTGCATACGAAGGCGAACGTCTGGAAATAGGGTTTAATGTTAGTTACATGTTGGATGTGCTTTCCGTTACTGCAAGCAAAGAGATAAAAATGACTCTCTCAGATGCCAATAGTAGTGCGGTTATAGAGGAAGTGGCTGATCAAAGCGATGCCATTTATGTCGTTATGCCCATGCGATTATAATAAGAATACCAGGATGCCGATAGAACTGTCCCAGTTGTTGTTAATGAGCCTCCTTAAAAAAGGAGCGTCATAGGACACGGTGCTTACAGAAATAGTAATTACTCACTTGCGTAATTTGGAGCGAGTTTCTTTTTCGCCTGACTCCAAGATTAATTTGATAGTAGGCCCAAATGGTAGTGGCAAGACAAGTATACTCGAAGGGATTTACCTGCTAGGTAGAGCGAGGTCTTTTCTAACTAATAAATACAAAAGCATTGTTCAACAGGGTAAAACGAATTGCACAGTGTTTGGCCGTGTGGCGGTAGATGATCATAGCCCGAGTCTTTCTATCGGCGTATCGAGATCTGTAGATGGGTCTAGTCAGATTAAAGTATCGGGTCAGAAGGTTCGAAATAGCGCACCACTGATAGAACTATTGCCGACGCAGGTAATAAATCCTGTTTCCTTTTCGTTGCTAACCGGAGGTCCGGGAGGGCGACGGCAGTTTGTTGATTGGGGAGTGTTCCACGTGGAACACTCATTCCTGAGAAGCTGGCAAAAGTTTTCCCGTTGTTTGAAGCAGAGAAATGGTTTGTTAAGGCAGCGAACAGTCGGAGCAAAGGAATTGGCTCCCTGGAACGAAGAGTTTGTTGAATGCGCGAAAATCATCACAGCGCAACGAGACAGATATTTGGCCAGCTTTGCTCCTTATTTCAAAAAGGCATTGAAGCAACTAACATCGCTAGATGATATTACATTGGGTTTTTATCAAGGGTGGGATGAAAAACTAGAGTTGCAGGTGGTATTAGAGGATTCCTTTGCCAGGGATCAAAAAAGAGGCTTTACCCATTATGGACCGCAGCGGGCGGATATTAAAATAAAGTATTTAGGAATGGACGCGGGTGAATCTTTGTCCAGGGGGCAACAGAAGATGGTGGTATGTGCGCTAAAGGTAGCGCAGGGTTGTTTCTTTGCGGAATCGACGGGCCGGCAAAGTTTATACCTGATTGATGATTTGACCGCCGAGCTGGATCAGGAACACCAACTCAAATTGTGTGAAATGCTTGGTGAAATAAAGTGCCAGGTATTTGCAACTAGCGTGGATATCTCGAGCTTTAGCGAAATTTGGAGTCGGAAACCCCATAGTATGTTCCACGTGGAACAAGGTAACCTAATTGAAGCACAGAGGGTGAGCCCTCATATTTGGAGAAGTTAATGAGCGAAGAACATGTATACGATTCGTCCAGTATTAAAGTACTGAAAGGGCTAGACGCAGTTCGAAAGCGTCCGGGTATGTACATCGGAGACACAGATGACGGGACAGGATTGCATCACATGGTGTTTGAGTTGGTCGACAATTCAATTGATGAAGCGTTAGCAGGCCATTGTTCTGAAATTAAGGTAATTATTCATCCCGATGAATCAGTAAGCGTTTCCGATGATGGGCGGGGGATCCCCGTGGATATCCATGAAGAAGAGGGGGTGTCAGCTGCAGAAGTGATTATGACTGTACTGCACGCCGGAGGAAAATTTGACGATAACTCCTATAAAGTATCTGGAGGGTTGCATGGTGTGGGTGTATCGGTTGTAAACGCACTGTCCAGCGAGCTTACACTGACGATTCGCAAGGAAGGGAAAGTCTATGAACAGGTTTATTGTCATGGGGTACCTCAGTCACCCCTAAAAGTAGTAGGTGATACGGAAAGTAAAGGAACTGAAGTCCATTTTAAGCCCTCTCCGGACACATTTTCTAATATCGAATTTCATTTTGATCAATTAACCAAAAGGTTACGAGAGCTTTCTTTTTTAAACTCTGGGGTAGCCATTTCACTTAAAGATGAGCGCTCTGGTCAGAAAGAAATATTTAAGTACGAAGGCGGATTAACTGCTTTCGTCGAATATCTTAATCAAAATAAGAAAGTGATTAATAAAATTTTCCATTTTGACTGTACCAGGGATGACGGTGTCGGTGTTGAAGTGGCATTGCAGTGGAATGATTCTTTTCAGGAAAATATATATTGTTTTACGAATAACATTCCACAGCGAGACGGTGGGGCCCATCTGGCCGGCTTTAGAGGTTCACTAACAAGAACGCTTAATACCTATATAGAAAAGGAAAATCTGGTCAAAAAAGCTAAAGTTAGTACCTCTGGAGATGATGCTCGAGAGGGTTTAACAGCCATTGTTTCGGTTAAAGTGCCGGATCCAAAGTTTTCATCACAAACTAAGGATAAACTTGTGTCCTCTGAAGTAAAGTCCGCGGTGGAGCAGGAAATGAATACGGCATTAGCGGACTACCTGGTAGAAAACCCACAGGATGCGAAACAGGTTGTTCAAAAAATGCTGGATGCGGCGCGGGCCAGAGAGGCTGCGAGAAAGGCCAGAGAAATGACGCGAAGGAAGGGAGCGTTGGATATAGCAGGCTTACCCGGAAAGCTCGCGGATTGCCAGGAAAAGGATCCTGCGTTATCTGAATTGTATCTGGTGGAGGGTGACTCAGCCGGTGGTTCCGCCAAACAAGGTAGAAACAGAAAAACTCAAGCGATTCTTCCTCTAAAAGGTAAAATTTTAAATGTCGAAAAAGCCCGCTATGACAAGATGTTGTCCTCAGTGGAAGTGGGCACGCTTATTACAGCGCTAGGCTGTGGTATCGGTCGCGAAGAGTTCAACCCTGACAAGCTCAGGTATCATTATATAATTATAATGACGGATGCCGATGTCGACGGGTCACACATCCGGACGTTGCTACTAACTTTCTTTTTTAGGCAAATGAGAGAGATTGTCGAGCGTGGCCATGTGTATATCGCGCAACCTCCACTTTACAAAGTAAAGAAAGGCAAGCAGGAAAGTTATGTTAAAGATGACGAAGAGCTCGATGCTTACCTGATTCAGGTGGCTTTGGAAAACGCCGCTCTATTCGTTGAGGAAGATGCACCTGGAATTAGCGGTGAAAATTTAGAGAGATTAGTCTCCGAATACCGCTCGGTTATTGCCAATATCGACCGTTTAGCAAGAGTGTATCCTCCGATTGTGTTGGAGAAAATGATCTATTTGCCACCGTTAAGCGAGGAGGTTTTGGCCAATAAAACAAGTGTAGAGTCCTGGATAGAGCAGCTTCAACAAGTGCTTTTAGATGAGCGGTTACCTGCAGAACATCGTGTGGAAATAAGGGAAGATTCAGAACGTCACCTATATCTGCCTAACGTAAAGGTAGTCCAACATGATTTGGAAACTGAATATCCCTTTAACCACGAGTTTTTTGTATCTAATGATTATAAAAGAATTAAGGCATTAGGAGAGAGCTTGCAGGGAATGATTGCAGAGGGAGCTTATGTTCAGAGAGGAGAACGAAAAGAAGCAATAACAGAATTTAAAGACGCTCTAACCTGGCTTATTCAGGAGGCAAAGCGAGGGTATAATATTCAGCGCTATAAAGGATTGGGCGAAATGAATCCGGACCAGCTTTGGGAAACTACCATGGACCCTGATAACCGAAGAATGCTTCAGGTGACCATTGAGGATGCGATTACGGCTGATCAAATATTCACTACTTTGATGGGTGATGAGGTAGAACCGCGGCGAGATTTTATTGAGAAAAATGCGTTATCTGTTGTAAATTTGGATTTCTAGAAAATATTCAATAAAAAGATGAAAAAATGCGGGAATAAGCGGTTTTTGTATATTTCTAAAGCGAATATATAAAGCTGCTTATATTCCTAAAGTGAATAATAAAAAATAGTTATTGAAATCAAAAGCTTATAAAAAGGCATGTCTTTTTTTTGAAAAAATGAAGATATGCGAGCAAAGCTAGCCCCCTCTGAGAGCCCTTCTTAAGCGATTTAGAAGGGGTTTATATTACCCTAACCAATGGGTCACAAAATCTGCTAAATCCTCGTATACGTCGGCTGAAAAGGACAAATTTTCGGCCGATTTTTGCCCTTTTCCGGTTTTTACTAAAATCGGATGGCAACCTCCAGCGATTGCTGCCTCGAGATCTCGAATTGAATCACCAACAAAAGGGACTTTCGATGTGTTGATATTTAGGCCGACGCCTATTTGTGCAATCAGTCCGGGTTCTGGTTTTCTACAATTGCAATTTTCATTAGGGTGGTGAGGGCAATAAAATATTCCCGCAATTTCACCTCCGGCATTATGTACAGCTTCCAGCATTTTTTTATGTATTAGCGTAAGCGTATGTTCGTTGAATAGTCCGCGTGCTATACCAGACTGATTCGTCGCCACAGCAACAGCTATTCCGGATCGAGTTAATCTAGCTATAGCCTCGAGACTGCCTGGAATAGCAATCCACTCTTCTGGCGACTTAATGTATTCGTCAGAATCATAATTAATAACACCGTCTCGATCGAGAATGACGAGGTTTTGGCTTGCTGTGCGTCGCAAGGGTTTTAGCCCAATTGTAAAAGAGAGATATCAGCTACTTCCAAAAACAAGCCCCTCAATTGCCGGAGTAAAGCCAAACGATTCAGGCGTAAAGGTTGGTTTTCGGTCATAACCATAACGGTATCAAAAAACTGATCAATTTGAGGCCTCAGCTCAGCCAGCGATTCCAGTACTTCTCGGTAATTGCGATCGGCCAGTAGCGGCTCAATGGTCGACGTTTTATTAGTGATCAATTGGGCTAAAGCTTTCTCCTCGGGCTGCTCTAGTAAGTGAGCGCTCACATTCAAGGATAAGGCTTCAGTCTCGCTTTTATTGAGAATATTAGTGACACGCTTATTTGCCGCAGCCAGCGCGGCAGCATTGTCCAGTTTTGTAAAAGCGGTGACGGCATAAATTCTACTTTGAAAATCGAGGGGCCTGGTTGGTTTCCTGGCATGTACTGCTTGAAAGACGTCAGCTGAAATACCCTCTTCTTGATACCAGGTACGAAAACGTTCCAACATAAATTCAAAAATATTTTCTGCAAGCTGGTCTGACTTAGCGAGTTCCGGGTAACCCTCAATGGAAGATCGTAAAGAATCATAGAGATCCAGATCCAGCTCTTTTTCCATGATAATTCGCAAAATACCCAATGCCGCTCGGCGTAAACCAAACGGATCCTTATCGCCAGTTGGTGGTTGGCCGATGGCGAATAAACCGGTAATCGTATCGATTTTATCAGCAATAGAGACTGCACAGCCTTCCAGCGAATGCGGAATCTGATCACCGGAGAAACGTGGCAAATAATGCTCGTAAATGGCCTGAGCCGTCATGGAGCTCTCACCATCGAGTAACGCGTACTGCTGCCCCATCAGTCCTTGAAGCTTAGGAAATTCGCCAACCATTAGTGTTACAAGATCAGCTTTACAAAGCAGCCCGGCTCTATGAGTAGCCTGTGTGTCCGCGCCAATATGCTTAGCGAGCTGTTCTGATAAATTAGCTACCCGCTCGGATTTACTATAAACACTGCCCAGCTGGGCCTGAAAAACGACGTTCTTGAGCGCTGTTAGACGACTGGCGAGAGGCGTCTTTTTGTCGGTATCAAAAAAGAAAGCGGCATCGGCTAATCTCGGTCGAATTACACGTTCGTTGCCGGAAACCACTTGTGCGGGATCTGTGCTTTCAATATTGGATAGAGTAATAAAGTTTGGCAGCAGTTTGCCCTGCTTATCGACCAGGTGAAAGTATTTTTGATGTTCCTTCATGCTGCAGATAAGGGCCTGTTCGGGCAGACGTAAAAATACCTCATCGAATCCACCCAATAATGCTACCGGCCACTCCACTAAAGCAGTAACTTCTTCCAATAAATCGGAGTCGATAATCGGTTGCCCCTGGACTGTCTTGGCAATCTCAATTATCTGTTTTTCGATTTGAGACTGGCGTTCAGCCATATCAGCAATCACATAACCTGGATTTCTCAACTGCTCCAGATAAGTTGCAGGCTCACGGATAACAATGGGTTCATTATGATGAAAACGATGTCCGAAACTTAAATTGCCGGCCTGCTGGCCAAGAATTTCGCAATCGACGATTTCGCCACCAAATAGCATCAGCACCCAGTGTGTGGGCCTTACAAACTCCAACCGCCGACTGCCCCAGCGCATACGTTTAGGTATGGGTAATTGATCGAGAGAATTTTGCACAATATCGGGCAACATTAGAGTCGTAGGGCGCCCTTTCTGTACAACCTGGTACGCAAGTTTAATGCCTTTGCCGGAGTCAATTTCCTGCAGATCCTGAATGGTTACATCGCATTTGCGCGCGAAACCCTCGGCGGCTTTGGTCGGATTACCTTGCTTATCGTAGGCGGCACTCAGTGGTGGTCCAAAGAGTAATGTTTCGGTATCCTGCTGCTGTTCTTCGAGCTGTGTTATCAGTACGGCAAGACGCCGAGGTGCGCCATAAACGGAGGCGCTTGAATAGGTTAGCTGCTTATCCTGCAGTCCTGACTCGATACCTTGAAGGAATGCTTGGCATAGCTGCTTTAGTGCTTTAGGTGGAAGTTCTTCAGTTCCGATCTCCACTAAAAAATCGCGTGCACTCATAAATCAAGACCTCTCCTGTAAGTGGGCGCTTACATACTGCTGTTTCATCTCTTCAGAGGCCATCGGAAATCCTAGCTCTTTACGGGTATTGAAATAAGACTGTGCTACCTTTCGTGCCAAAGTTCTGACCCTGAGTATAAAGCGTTGCCGCTCTGTGACAGAGATAGCTTGCCGGGCGTCGAGTAAATTAAAAGTATGTGATGCCTTGAGAACAAATTCGTAGGCGGGCAATGGCAAGCCGGCAACAATTAATTTTTCGCACTCTTGCTCACAATAGTTAAATTGCGTAAACAGTGCTTCAACGTTGGCATGTTCAAAATTGAAAGTCGACATCTCGACTTCATTCTGATGGAACACGTCGCCATAGGTTACAGGTCCTTCCGGCCCTTCGGCCCAAATAATGTCATAAACGCTATTCACGCCCTGCAAGTACATGGCAATACGCTCCAGCCCGTAGGTAATCTCCCCGGAAACCGGATAGCACTCTAATCCACCTACCTGCTGAAAGTAAGTAAACTGGGTCACTTCCATACCGTTTAGCCATACCTCCCAACCCAGGCCCCAGGCTCCCAGGGTTGGCGACTCCCAATTATCTTCAACAAATCGAATATCATGTATTTTGGTATCTATACCCAGCTCAGACAGTGAATCCAGATAAAGCTGCTGTATGTTGTCCGGAGAGGGCTTTAACAGAACCTGAAACTGATAATAGTGTTGCAGGCGGTTTGGGTTTTCGCCATAACGACCATCTGTCGGTCTACGACTTGGTTGAACATAAGCGGTGCGCCAGCTCTCCGGGCCAATAGCTCTCAAAAAAGTTGCCGGATGAAAAGTCCCCGCCCCTACTTCCATGTCAAGAGGTTGCAGCACTACACAACCCTGTTCGCTCCAATATTTTTCCAGAGCATGGATTAACTGTTGAAAAGTCATTTGTTGCTTGGTCGCCAATTTACTGCCTATATCGCCGGTTTACAGGATGATCGGATATGATCCGAAAGACGCGTAAGTATACAGCCTGTATGGAAAATTCCAAAAAGTTCATGATAAAAAAGAGTAAGATAAAGCCATCCTGGCCACGACAAGGTAGAATTCATCCATTTAGTAAAGCCATTTAGGCTGAGATGGACCAAGTGGAATCATTTAAAGCAAAATTTCTTCGTGGCGTTGTTCGCTTGTTATCCATATTGCCATTGCCGGTTGTACAGATGGTGGGTAGCTTAATAGGGAACTGTTCCTGGTTGTTTAACGGTCGTTCAGCGAAAGTGACTCGTCGTAACCTTGAGCTTTGTTTTCCCGAGCTGGATGAGTCTGAGCGACGCAAATTAGCTCGAAGAAGTATGGTAGAAACCGGCAAGACCTTTGCCGAAATGGGCAAAGCCTGGTTGTCCTCAACTCAGGTAACATTGGGCTATATAAAAGGCGTTACTGAAGAACTCAATGTAAATGCGGCGATTGCTAAAGGTAACGGTGTGATAACTATCGTGCCTCATCTTGGTAATTGGGAGGTTCTTAACCTCTATGCAGCCAAGCGCTTCCCGCTTCACGTATTGTATCAACCACCCAAGATTACAGAACTGGAAGACTATATTCGAAATGCGCGAACCCGAATGGGTACCAAAATGTATCCGACCGACCGTCGCGGTGTGGCCGCTATGTATGAAGCATTACGTAATGGGGAAGTGATCGGAATATTACCAGACCAGGAGCCACCCTTGTCTGCAGGAATATTTGCGCCATTTTTTGGTATAGACGCTCTTACTGCTACGCTGATTTCCAAGCTGGCACAAAAAACCGGTGCCAAGGTTATGTGTGCTTATGCCAAGAGATTACCCAAAGGCAAGGGGTTCGAGATAGTCATTAAAAAAGCTGAAAAAGAGATTTACTCTGAAGATCTTCAGCAGTCGGTGACGGCGCTTAATAAGACCATTGAAAATTGTGTTTCAGAAGCGGTTGCTCAATACCAGTGGGAATACAAACGCTTCAAAAAGGGATGGAACGGAAAGACGGGTTATTATAATTTTTAGCACATCGCTGCTAATGGCTAATACGCTTAAACGCGCCAGCCAGTTTTAACGTTACCAAAACGTA
>CBDUGR010000017.1:0-12430 GCA_965366515.1 uncultured Gammaproteobacteria bacterium
GCATGAATTTATATTACGCAATTGGCGTATCGTAAAGGTCGCCACAACCAAGTCGCAGCGAAAATTATTCTTTAACTTGCGTGGTGCTAAAAAGAAGTTAGCCTGGCTGACTAATGAAGAAGTGCAGTCAGTCGCTGAGGATCTTAATGTCGAACCACGTGTTGTGCGAGAGATGGAAGGTAGATTGAGCTCGCATGATACCTCTTTTGATTTGCCTGCGGATGAAGATGACGACTCGGCTTATCAGGCGCCAGCCAATTATCTGGAGAATAGGTCAGTAGATCCGGTTCTGCAATTGGAAGCTCAGGATTGGGCTGAGGATTCGCATAAAAGACTTACCGCAGCAATGCTGCATTTAGATGACCGCAGCAAAGATATCTTAAATCAGCGTTGGTTGTCTGAGCGGAAAACCACGTTACATGACTTGGCAGGTAAATATGATGTTTCTGCAGAACGTATTCGCCAGTTGGAAAAAAATGCCATGAAAAAAATCAAGGTGGCCATGGAAAGCTAAACCAGACCGTCTTTGTTGAAAGCCGCCGGGTGCTCAATCCGGCGGCTTTTTTATGTGGGGATACTTTCATGAGCAGATTTTTTTTAATGACTGGAGCTGTGGCAGCTGGAATTGCTGTCATGCTGGGTGCTTTGGGCGCGCATGCTTTGCGCAGTAAACTGGATGAAAGCTCACTAAACGCATTCAATACAGCGGTGCAATATCAGATGGTTCACGCATTGGCGTTATTGCTGGTGGGGCTGATGATATACCTTTTTCCGACCGACTCGCTATTCAAATTCGTAGCTGCACTCTTTGTGGCAGGAATTCTTTTTTTTAGTGGCAGTCTGTATGCGCTGGCGTTTACCCAGATAAAGTTATTTGGTCCAATCACACCAATTGGAGGCCTTGCTTTTATTGCGGGCTGGTTGCTGTTGGCATACGCCTTTTACAGGGTGGTTTAGCTTAGAATGTCTGTCGAGAGCAAATCAAGTGATATAAAAAAACGTACCATTCGGAGCTTTGTATTGCGTGCTGGAAGAATGACTGATGGCCAGCAGCGCGCGTATCAGGAGCAATGGGCGACATACGGTGTTGATCTTAAACAGGGTATGGTGGATTTTACAGAGTTGTTTGAGCGTGAAGCGCCAGTGATCCTGGAGATTGGGTTCGGTATGGGTGATTCGCTGATAGAGATGGCGAGAAGTACGCCCGGACAGAACTTCATTGGTATCGATGTACATAGGCCAGGGGTGGGCAGGCTGTTAAAGCTGGCTGCTGAGTATGAGCTGAACAATATTCGGGTATTTTGCGATGACGCGGTTGAGGTGTTAAGGCAGTGCATTCCTGATACCAGCTTGCATCGCGTACAGCTGTTTTTCCCAGATCCCTGGCATAAGAAAAAGCATCACAAACGGCGTATTGTGCAGCCGCAGTTTATGGCATTAGTTAAAGAGAAAACCCGCATTGAGGGAGTTTTTCACGCGGCAACTGACTGGGAAAACTATGCTGAGCAGATGATGGAGGTGCTTGAGGCAACGGATGGTTGGAAGAATACGCAGGCATTAGGGGCTTTTGCAGAAAAACCGACTTATCGCCCGGTAACGAAATTTGAAAAACGTGGTGAGCGTCTTGGGCACGGGGTATGGGATCTGGTGTTTTCCAGGGTTGAGTAGAAGACCTTTTATATCGTTCGCTTATCTAGACACCATGAGCACTCTATATCTGAAAGATTGAAGGTTATCTATGCTTAATTCTCGTCTCTATATCGGAGATAGCCTCTGGTATTTCACTGAGGCAGTGGACTTCTGCGTCTGCGGGTAAATACTCCTGAGGCCATGGTCTTCTGTCAGTATTAACCCAAATTGTATAAAACCCGGCCTGTTGTCCGCCAAAAATATCATGCTCACTGTGGTCGCCGACATGAATGCATTGGGAGGGTGTAAGCGAGGTGTGGGACAAGGCAGCCTGAAACAATTCAGGATTTGGCTTGCTGCTTAATACCTGCTCTGCGGAGTAGCAAAAATCAAAAAAAGGTTTTACCGGCAGCCGGTTTATATCCGCATTACCGTTGGTTAAAGCACCTAATTGATAATGTTGGTGCAACTCATCAAGCATCTCTATAGCGTGGTCAAATAAAACTACTTCGTGTCGAGCATCCATAAAAAGATCGAATGCGGCTTGCGCATGCAGTTGAGCCAATTCATTTGAATAACCGCTCTTTTGAATGGCCTGGCCTAGCGCTAATTTTCGTAAGCGGCTGATTTGATGGGTGAGCGATGGTTGTTGCTTGAGGATATCGAGCATCAGCTGGCGCAAAGAGGGGATGTCGTAGTGCGCTGCGATATCAGGACAGTGACGTTTCAAATAGGCGAAGGTTCGTCGCTCTCCCTCGGGAATGGCCTGACTAATATGCCAAAGCGTATTGTCCAGATCAAAAGTAATAGCTTTAATTGAGCGCATTTACCGTTACCTGCTATTGCAGGAGTTATTGCAAATTGCTTATCGGAAATCTGGCAATGATTTGCGCGATGACCTGACCGACATGATTGAGTAAATCCGTACTCATATTATTGCGATAGTAGGCTTCATCCTGATTGGCAATTGCCAGAATAGCGATCAGTCGATTGTCGGAAAAAAGCGGTAATACCGCTGCGGAACCTACCTTGTCGGCATTATCGCCAAATAAAAATTCGCACTCAGGCTCTTTTAATATACCGCAAAAAACCTGATTCTTAGCTGTCAGTCTGCCCACTTTCTCGGTAATCAACCGCAGCTCCTTTTGCCCTTTTGCTTCATTCGCTGGCTGCTCGGTCACATACCACATATGGCAATAATCGCTGTCGAAATCATCATTCATGGCCTGTTCGACTATCTGTTTTAAAGGTGTCAGGCTAGTGATTGCGATTAGCTTTAAAACCAGCTGGCGAGATTTTTCAAATAGCGCATCATTGATTTGGGCGTTTCCGATCAGCTTGTTTAGTTGCAGTTGTAATTGCTTGTTTTCTTCCCGTAGTGATTTAACCTGGCGTTCAATTAGAGAAACAGTTTGAGTAGCTCCTCCTGCATCGAGGGTTGCCTGGTGCGGAATGTGTAAACTATTAAGTAGCTCTGTGTGTTGTTGAAAAAAATTCGGGTGTTGAGTGAGGTAGGTCGCTACCCCTTCCGCAGTCGTTTCGAGATTACCTTTGCTTTGTTCAAGCTCTTTGTTAGACGGCTTGCTCATAGGAAAATACGCCCCTCATAAACTTTTTTACATGGCCCGGTCATTTTTACCGGATGCCCTTCTCCTGACCATTGAATTGTAAGCGTACCACCGCGCAAATGCACGGTTACTCTCTCGTCGAGTAAACCGCGAAGCCGTCCGGCCACTACCGCAGCACAGGCGCCGGTGCCGCAGGCGAGAGTCTCTCCAGCGCCTCGTTCATAAACCCGTAAGTTGATCTCATCACGGGCTAGAATCTGCATAAATCCGGCATTAACCCTTTGTGGAAATCGTTCATGCCGCTCTATCAATGGGCCCAGCGTATCAACAGGTGTTGTCTCTGTGTCCTCAACAATACAAACTGCATGCGGGTTGCCCATTGAAATGGCGCTGATATCCAACGCTTCACCGTTAACTGGTAGCGAATAAAAGGGTGCCCGCTGCTCAGCATCGAATGGGATTTGATCGGGTTGTAGCCTTGGTTCCCCCATATTCACCAGCACCTGATTTTTGTCGATCACATGTAGTTCAATGAGGCCAGCCTTTGTTTCCACCTTAATATGCTTCTTTTTGGTCAGCTTATTGTCGCGCACAAATCGAGCGAAACAGCGGGCACCGTTGCCGCACTGTTCGACTTCTTCACCGTCTGCATTAAAAATACGGTACCGAAAATCCGCTTCAGGCATCGTTGGTGGTTCGACCATCAAAAGTTGATCAAAACCCACGCCAAATCGCCTGTCAGCCCACTTTTTGATGAGTTGTGGCCTGATTTTTATAAACTGACTGACCAGGTCAATGACCATGAAATCATTCCCGCAGCCATGCATTTTGGTAAATTTCATGAGCATGAATGTAGTTTAACCTCAGTTGGACTCATAGCGGGGCTTCCAATTCATTCTGGTAACAGGGATTCCAGTGCGATCTGGTCTTGTATCGTTTCGCGTGATCTGACGATGTGTACCTTGTCTGCATCAACTACTAATTCTACTGCACGATTTCGCGAATTATAGTTAGAACTCATAGTAAAACCATAGGCTCCGGCGGATCGTATCGCCAGCAGGTCCCCTGGCTCAATAGATAGCAACCGATCTTTTCCCAGAAAATCACCTGTTTCACAGACTGGACCTACCACGTCATACTGAATTTCATTTCCAGTACGTGGCTGAACGGGAATGATAGCCTGCCACGCCTGGTAAAGGGCGGGGCGTATCAAATCGTTCATGGCAGCATCTACCACCGCAAAATTCTTCAATGGATTACGCTTAAGCAGTGTCACCTGGGTTACCAGAATCCCGGCATTGGCAGCTATTGATCGTCCTGGCTCAAGTAGCAATGTCAGTTTGTGTCCTGCCAGTTTTTGTACAATTGCGGCAGCGTACTCGCTAGGATGTGGCGGTTGCTCGTCGTTGTAAGGCACACCAAGCCCACCTCCCAAATCCAGGTGTGACAGCTGAATACCCGAATCGGCCAATTCGTCAACCAGTACCAGCAAGCGATCCAATGCGTCAAGAAAGGGCTCCAGTGTTGTGAGCTGACTGCCGATATGACAATCGACGCCTTTGATGGCAAGGTGCTTCAGTGAAGCGGCTTTTTGATACACCGAGTGAGCTTCGGAAATGTCGATGCCGAATTTATTTTCTTTCAAGCCCGTAGAAATATAGGGGTGTGTTTTTGCATCAACATCAGGATTTACACGCAACGAAATAGGTGCAAGTTGATCGGTTTCTTCGGCGACTGCATTGATCATATCCAGTTCCGCTTCGGATTCTACGTTGAAGCAGTAAACACCGACTTCGAGAGCTCGGCGAATCTCAGCTGGTTGTTTGCCAATGCCGGAAAAAACAATCTTGCTGGCATCCCCTCCAGCGGCCAGTACTCGCTCCAGTTCGCCTACGGAAACGATATCAAACCCCGCTCCCATCTTCGCCAACAGATTTAGTACTCCAAGATTGGAATTAGCTTTAACAGCGTAGCAGATAAGGTGGGGGTGCGATCCGCAGGCATTTACATAGGCCTGATAATGCATTTCCAATGTGGCTCTGGAATAAATGTAGCAAGGCGTGCCGTATTCAGCAGCAATTTTTGCTACTGATACATCTTCGGCAAATAGCTCGCCGTTGCGATAGTTAAAATGATCCATAATTAGCAGTGATAAATGGGTGATAGAGTTAAAGCGCCGCAAGACAAGCTGCGGTGACTAAAGTGTTGGCTAAGCCCAGGCACAGTGCACACGAATAAAGCTGCGCTTTTTCTATGCGAGGGGTGTTGCTTTAACGACAGTTGTCGCTACAGGTAGATCAAAACCACTTGATTTTGGCAAATAGAGAGGCCCTTTCTGCCCACAGGCGGTTAATAGAAAGAGGCTCATCAGTAGTAGTATTATTAGTCTATTCATCTGTTTCTGTTATCGGTTGGTGTAAAACGCCCAAGTATAGCGCGAAGGAGGGAGCTTTCCTACGGTAGTGGTGGGTGGAAAAGGGTTATTAGCGCACAAAGATTCCCTGTCTGGCTGCCTAAATATCATAGCTAATAGTTGAGTGCGGGAAACCAAAGAAAAAAATGATCTCAATAGGGGGTTGTTGAAATTATAAAATAGAGGAACCGAGGTTATACTAGCCATTGGCCGGTACCATAAAGCTACTTCATTTCAAAAAGAGTATTCAAGTGAGTATAGAGGATAAAGATCTATTTGAATCTGAACTGGAAGGCGTTGAACCTATTCCTTCTTCTGATAAGGTGCTGCTTAAAAGGCCTCGCCCGGATTCGCCCGGCTTGATAGAGAGACGCCGCGCCGCCCAAGAGTCGTCAGAGATATCTAAATCAACACTATCCGCGGAAAATATAGCGCAGGTAGATCCGCATGCCATACTTAGCTTTCAGCGACCCGGTATTCAGCATGGGGTTTTTCGTAAGTTGCGGCTGGGACACTATCAACTTGAGGCCAGGCTAGACTTGCATCGATTAACGGTTGATCAGGCCAGGCAATCGTTATTAAGATTCCTGAAGGATTGTGTTGCCTATGATGTGCGTTGCGGACTGATTACCCATGGCAAAGGTGAAGGACGAGCTGAGCCCGCCCGACTAAAAAGTTGCATTGCGGCCTGGTTGCCGCAAAGAGATGAGGTATTGGCGTTTCACAGCGCGCAAAAACACCATGGTGGCGTCGGGGCTACCTACGTGCTGATCAGGAAAAGTGAAAAGAAAAAAAGAGATACCTGGGAGCGACATATTGGTCGCAGAGGCTAGTGAAAAGGATAGCGGAAAGTATCGCGGAGGTCTGTTTGGTCAAAAAGAGTGAGTTTGTTGACTATTTGCTTGAGAATCTCGATTGCTTGGGGCAAGCGCGTGCCAGGGCGATGTTTGGTGGATTCGGTATTTATCTGGATAATCTGATGTTTGGCTTGGTGGCGGACGACGAACTTTATCTGAAATCCGATGGCGAGATCGATGCCTATTTCGATGAGCAGCAGCTGCCCCATTTCGAATATTGCAAGCAAGGTAAAACCTTTAAAATGTCTTATCGCCGTGCACCGGAAGCGATGCTTGACGATCCCGAGGATTTTGCGAAGTGGGCCTTGAGAAGTTATCAGGCTGCCCGGCGAGCTCATTCTTAATACCAGGTGCCTGAGCCTCGCCGAACCAGTTTATTTCATAATATACGCATCAGTATTTGGTTGGCAGTCCTCAAAAAGTCCCAGGATAAAGGCCACCATCGACGAGTAGATTCTGTCCAGTAATATAGCCGGCATGATGACCGCAGAGAAAAGCACAGGTTGCTCCGAATTCCTCTGGCGTTCCCATTCGGCCTGCCGGCAAGTTGGCTAAAAACTGCTTGTGGTAGTCTGCAGGATCTATTTTGAGCTGTTGTGCTTGTGCATTCACAATGTTGCGTCCGCGGTCAGTATCACAAAATCCGGGTAGCAAATTGTTGATTGTTACATTATCTCGCACATGCTGGCGTGCAAGGCCGGCTACAAATCCGGTTAAGCCGCAGCGCGCACCATTGGAAAGACCCAGTTCGGCAATGGGCGCCTTCACCGAACTGCTGGTGATATTTACGATGCGTCCGAAACCCTGTTTGAGCATATGATCGACAGTCAGCCGGATCATCTCGATGGCACTATACATATTCGCGTTCAGAGCATCGAACCAGTCCTGCTGGGACCAATCACGAAAATCGCCAGGTGGTGGACCTCCTGCGTTATTTATCAGAATATCCGGTGCCGGGCAGGCTTTAATTAGTTCGGATCGGCCTTCGCTGGTTGTGACATCTGCCACGACGTAACTGGCCTGAATTCCTGATGCCTGGGTAATCTGCGTGGCTGTTTCGCTCAGAGCGGCTTCATTTCGGGCACAAATGGTGACCTCTACACCTTCGCGAGCCAGCGCCATGGCGCAGCCCTTGCCCAAGCCTTTGCTGGAGGCACAAATAATGGCCTTTTTACCGGAAATACCCAAATCCATAATAAACCTCGTTGATGATATTTAGTGATGGCTAACGGTTTGAAGCATAGCACTCAGCGATAACAAAAATCAGCCCCGGGCGCAGGGTTTGTGCAGTTAATAGGCGGTTAAGTCTCTGTTGCTGTACCTTGATAATTTCATCCCTAGAGGATAGGATTATTTTTTTGCTATCCACAGAAATTCAAAAGGTAAAGAGTCTCATGCTTAAAGAAAACAAGTTAGGTGTTATTAAAACGTTAGTTTTGCCCATCATGGCAGCGGCTGTTTTCATTTCAGGTTGTGGTAAAGAGGAGCCTGCGGTACCGAAAAGTAAGCCTGCGGTGGTTGAAAAGGCGGCAAAAAGTACTACTGAACCCACTGCCGCAGGTGGTGATTTGGCGCAAGGCGGACAAGTATATGACAAGGCGTGTAAGCTATGCCACGATATGGGTGTGGCAGGTGCGCCGAAGCTGGGTGATAAAGTGGCCTGGGAAGCTCGTATGGCAAAAGGTATGGAAACTTTGTACGGCAGTGCGATCAATGGTTTAAATGCGATGCCGGCAAAAGGTGGTAATGCAGGACTATCCGACGAGGAAGTGAAGAGCGCCGTTGCTTTTATGACTTCAAAAGTTCAATAACCTCACCCTTCAAACTTGCTATAACCCATCAAACCATTCTACAAGTAGCTCCGGTGATAAGACCAAATGGCCTGATCACCGGGGATTTCTCTATCCGTTCAGAATTTTGCGGGCCTGTTTGATCGCTGCTCGTACCTGATTTGGCGCTGTACCACCAAGGTGGTCTCTTGCGCTCACCGAGCCCTCCAGAGTCAAGACATCAAAAACATCCTGTTCGATGGTGGCAGAGAATTGCTGCAGCTCTTCCAATGATAGCTCAGACAAATCCTTATTTGCTTCTATGCCAAAGGCCACGGCTTTGCCGACGATTTCGTGGGCGTCACGAAAGGGTACACCTTTGCGTACCGCGTAATCTGCCAAATCAGTAGCCGTAGAGTAGCCGCGCATCGCCGCCTCGCGCATTTGCTCATGGTTGGCGACTATTGCCGGTACCATATCTGCATAGGCCCGAAGACAGCCCTTCAAGGTATCAATGGTATCAAACAAAGGCTCTTTATCTTCCTGGTTATCCTTGTTGTACGCCAGAGGCTGAGCCTTCATCAGGGTTAGTAGCGAAATCAGGTGGCCATTCACGCGGCCGGTTTTACCCCTTACCAGTTCGGGTACATCCGGATTCTTTTTCTGCGGCATGATGGAGGATCCCGTACAGAATCGATCAGGCAATTGAATAAAACCAAACTGTGCTGACGTCCAGAGTACCAGCTCTTCTGAAAACCGCGATAAGTGAGTCATGATCAAACTGCCCGCTGCGCAGAACTCGATAGCAAAATCCCGGTCGCTGACTGAATCCAGTGAGTTGGCGGTAGGCTTATCAAACCCCAGCAGCGTGGCGCTGTATTCCCTGTCGATGGGATAAGTCGTGCCGGCCAGGGCAGCCGCGCCAAGGGGCATCACATTGATTCGTTTGCGACAGTCCTGCAAGCGAGAAAAATCTCTTTCCAGCATCTCAAACCAGGCCATGAGATGATGGCCAAAGGTGACAGGCTGAGCGGTTTGCAAATGCGTGAATCCGGGCATAATGGTAGCTGCTTCACGCTCAGCCAGATCCAGCAGGCCAGCCTGTAGTCTGCGAATTTCAGCGGCGATCTGGTCCAGTTCTTCACGCAGGTAGAGGCGTAAGTCGGTGGCTACCTGATCATTTCGGGAGCGTCCGGTATGAAGTTTTTTGCCGGTTGCCCCAATAATTTCGGTTAGCCTGGACTCTATATTCATGTGTACGTCTTCGAGACTGACAGACCAATTAAACTGGCCTGACTCGATTTCACTCGCCACCTGGTTTAATCCATCCTGGATTTGTCTGGACTCCTCTTTTGTCAGCACGCCTACTTTTTCCAGCATCTGTGCGTGAGCCATTGAGCCAGCGATATCCTGCTTATAGAGGCGTGTATCGAATTCCCCAGACTCGGTAAAAGCTTCGACAAAAGCGTCGGTTGCTTCGCTAAATCGGCCGCCCCAAGGTTTGTGTTTGGTATTCTGTTGATTTTTTGTCATATCGGTTTATAAGAAACTGGACTATATTTAAAGGCTAGCGTGTTTAAATCTCTAGCGGGATCGTTTTCTGAGCGGGGATTATAGCACTGCCGCCCAATCAGTGTTGGAAAATATCAGATTGACAGCCGAGAATAAAAGGTTAAAAGCAGTAAATCCAAAGGACGCTTTTCTACCCGATTTTTGCGCCGGTAGGGCTGTGTTTGTGCTAGTGCTGGTAGCGGAGCTTTTTGTGTTGACGATGGTATTGGCTTCTTCCGGCATTCGTCAGTTTTCCTGGCAGTATCTGGCACTTGTTTCTCTATTTGTACAATGGGTAGTTCTGATTAGCGCTTTATTGATCTGTCGGTTACAGGCGCGGTTGTCATTACTATCATTATCAACGACGGTTATTGTTGTATATCTGATTACTATGCTGGTCACAGCGGCTGCGTCTTTAATGGGTGACTGGGTGATGGCGGGTGCGAGCTTTGGCATTCAGCACTTTGTCTTCGATGGTTTAGGCTTGCTGCGAAATCTCCTGGTCAGTGCCATTATGACAGGGATGGTTCTGCGCTATCTTTACGTGCAGGCGAGCCTGCGACGCCAGGAACAGGCTGAACTTGAGTCGCGAATACAGGCCTTGCAATCCAGGATTCGACCGCATTTTTTATTCAACAGCATGAATATTATAGCTAGCCTCATCGCGTCTGATCCTCGCAAGGCGGAACAGGTGGTGGAGGACTTGGCTGAGCTTTTTCGAGCCAGTTTGAAGACCACCGCTCACCCGGTAAAGCTCAAAGAAGAACTTGAGCTGTGTCGCTGCTATGTGGGAATTGAGCGTTTACGGTTAGGGGATAGATTACAGGTGGATTGGGACGTTGAGGCTATTGTCGAACAGGCGACTATTCCGTTATTGACGCTGCAACCACTATTGGAGAATGCTATTTACCACGGTGTGCAGCCGCTTCCCGAGGGCGGAATAATTAAGGTGGTAGTGGGAATGCGGGATGGGCAGGTAAAGATTACCGTTACCAATCCATACGATGATCGTGCGAAGAGCACAGGGGTCGACTCTAATCAAATTGCGCTAGAGAATATTAGTCATCGAATACGTGCCTGTTATGGAGATAGCGCTCGCCTGTCAACACATCGGGGTGATGGTTTTTTTGTGACGGAAATCAATTATTTTTGCGAAGCTGTTGCGATGGTTAAGGGCTGAGACTGGCTATGGTTTCTCTTATTATCGTCGATGATGAAAAGCTGGCCCGAGACCGGTTGCGGCGGATGCTTGAGACCAGCACTGATTATCAGGTGTTGGCTGAAGCTGCGAATGGGCGGGAAGCAATTGAACTGGTGCAGCAGTTAAATCCAGATATATTACTAATGGATATTCGTATGCCGGGTATGGATGGACTAGAGGCAGCGCAACATATGTTGGAACTTTCCAAGCCTCCAGGGATAGTTTTCTGTACGGCGTATGATGAGTACGCGGTGAGTGCTTTTGATGTTCAGGCGGTTGGTTATCTGCTTAAACCGGTACGCAAAGAGCGTTTGCTCAGCGCCTTAGGGCGCGCGCGGCGTCTCAGTACGGCGCAGATAGGCGCACTCAGGGGTGCGCAGACCAGAACGCATTTGACGGTAAAAACGCATGTCGGAATTGAGTTATTAAGGCTGGATGAAGTCAGCCATTTTATGGCGGATCAAAAATACGTTTGCGGATTTTGTCATGGCAGGGAAATTGTGATTGATGATTCGCTTAAAAAGCTCGAACAGGAGTTTTCTGAGCGTTTTCTGATGATTCGCCGTAATTGTTTAGTGGCAGTGGATTATATTGAGGGGTTATTAAGGGATAACACCGGAAAAAGCACAATTCGGCTGCGTGGCGTGGAAGAACCGCTTCCGGTTAGCCGGCGCCACCTGTCACAGGTTAAAAAAGCTCTAAAAACCCTATAGCGGTCACCTTTACATTCCATGAAGAATGTCCGAACATAACGCAACAGACCATCCTAATAGTATTAATCAGCGGTAGATCATGACGAAAAAGATATTACGTATTGCCACGCGAGGCAGCGACTTGGCGCTATGGCAGACAAATAATGTAAAACAGCAGTTAGAGCAGCTTAATGAAGACCTGGTTGTAGAGCTGGTTATTCTTAAGACCCAGGGCGACAAAATTCTTGATGTTCCTTTGGCAAAAGTGGGTGGTAAAGGGCTTTTTGTAAAAGAACTGGAATCAGCAATGCTGGAAGGTCGTGCTGATATAGCCGTGCATTCGATGAAAGATGTACCTATGGAGTTTCCCGAGGGGTTGGGGTTAGCGGTCATCTGTGAGCGGGAAGATCCAACCGATGCATTTGTTTCGAACCAATATGCTAAATTGGATGAACTGCCTAAAAATGCGATCGTGGGAACCTCGAGTCTGCGGCGACAATGTCACATTAAGGCACTGCGTCCTGATCTGGAAATCAGATTTTTGCGAGGTAACGTAAATACGCGTTTACGCAAGCTGGATGAGGGGCAATACGATGCGATTATACTGGCATCAGCTGGGCTGATACGATTGGGTATGTCGGATAGAATCGCAGACCGCCTCTCTGTTGAGCAAAGCCTGCCAGCGGTGGGGCAGGGTGCAGTTGGGATTGAATGCCGAACCGATGATCCTGAGACGTTAGCATTACTGCG
>CBDUGR010000018.1:0-12376 GCA_965366515.1 uncultured Gammaproteobacteria bacterium
CCTGACTTAAAAGATAATCCCTGACGATCACCAAATCGACGACTAGGCCGGTCAGCATGCGTTGCATAGGAGTAGATTTATGAAACAGCAGGATTCTGGCTGGCGTGCGTCGGCTCCATGCCTCGACCCCTGATGTTTAAACGTTCATTTGCTCATGCGTAGCTTTCAGATACCAGCCAGTGCCAGATATGGCATCACTCCCACTCTATCGTCGCCGGTGGTTTCGACGAGATATCATAGGCAACACGGGAAATACCCTTTACTTCATTAATAATCCTACCGGAGACGCGCTCTAACAATTCATAGGGCAAATGCGCCCAGCGCGCGGTCATAAAGTCGATAGTTTCCACCGCTCGAATGGCGACAACGTATTCATACTGGCGCGCATCACCTACCACGCCAACGGATTTAACCGGCATAAAGACGGTAAAGGCCTGGCTGGTTTTATGGTAATAGCCTGCAGCGTGTAACTCTTCGATAAATATTGCATCGGCTTCACGCAGTATATCGGCGTACTCTTTTTTGACCTCGCCCAGTATACGCACGCCTAGACCTGGTCCAGGAAAAGGATGTCGATAGACCATGTCATAGGGAAGACCCAACTCCAGACCAACCTTACGTACTTCGTCCTTAAACAGTTCTCGCAATGGCTCCACCAACTCCAGTTTCATATCATCTGGCAACCCGCCCACATTATGGTGGGATTTAATCACATGAGCTTTACCGGATTTGGCCGCTGCCGATTCGATCACGTCCGGATAGATGGTACCTTGTGCCAACCACCTTACGTCCTGTAATTTTTCCGCTTCCTGATCAAAAATCTCTATGAAGGTATTACCAATAATTTTGCGCTTCTTCTCTGGATCATTCTCTCCGCGTAATCGCCCAAGAAATTTATCTTCGGCATCGACACGAATCACTCGGACCCCCATGTTTTTAGCAAACATATCCATGACCTGATCGCCTTCATCCTTGCGCAACAAACCGTTATCCACGAACACGCAGGTCAGCTGATCACCAATAGCGCTATGCAGCAGCGCGGCTACGACCGAGGAATCAACACCACCAGACAGACCCAATAACACCTTGTCCTGCCCCACTTGCTGCTTTACCTTATCAATAGCGTCGTCGATGATATGTGCTGCTGTCCAGAGCCCTTCACAACCGGCAATGTTTTTTACAAAATGCTCCAGAATTCTCTGCCCCTGAAGGGTATGCGTTACTTCCGGGTGGAATTGAACACCGTATAAATGTTTGCTTTCATCGTACATGCCCGCGATAGGCGCAGACTCCGTGGAGGCCAACAGTTCGAAACCTTCAGGCATGGTTGTTACTTTGTCGCCATGGCTCATCCAAACATCCAGCAGTGACTGCCCATGATCATTAACATGATCGGCAATACCCTCCAGCAATTGACTCTTACCTTCAATCGCGACTTGTGCATAGCCAAACTCACGTTCATTAGAAGGCTGAACTTCACCACCCAACTGTGCCGCCATCGTTTGCATGCCATAACAGATACCCAATACAGGAACCCCCAGCTCAAAGACCACAGCAGGTGCACGTGGTGTTTGCTGCTGTGTTACGGATTCAGGACCACCCGCCAGTATTATGGCCTTGGGCCGAAACTCCCGGACAGCGTCTGAATCCATGTCAAAAGCATGAATCTCACTGTACACTCCGATTTCGCGCACTCGTCGCGCAATTAGTTGGGTATATTGGGAGCCAAAATCCAAAATCAGCACGCGTTCAGCATGTATATCTTGATGCATTCGTTGTTATCTCATTAGGTGGGTCAAAGGGCGGCGGGATCAGAGTCAATTGCTGCTCCGATCCCTGATTATCCAGACCCGAAAAGTCTTTGGGTATTTATCTTACCCGATAATTTGGCGCTTCTTTGGTAATCGCCACATCGTGCACGTGACTCTCGCTCATACCTGCGTTGGTGACCCTCACAAACTCCGGCTTGGCACGCATCTCTTCGATATCCGAACAACCCGTATAGCCCATACTGGCGCGTAATCCACCCATCATCTGATGAACAATAGAGGACATGGATCCTTTGCACGGCACCCGCCCTTCTATTCCTTCCGGCACCAATTTTTCAACGCCTGCATCTTTGTCTTGAAAATAGCGATCACTGGAACCGTTTGACTGCCCCATTGCCCCCAGAGAGCCCATACCTCGATAAGCTTTGAACGTCCGCCCCTGGTAAAGCTCTACTTCACCCGGCGCTTCATCGGTACCGGCCAGCAGACTGCCTACCATGATAGAACTGGCGCCCGCTGCCAATGCTTTCGCCAGGTCACCTGAAAAACGAATTCCACCATCTGCGATCAGTGGAATGCCTTTTTTCTGCAATACAGTGGCGACATTGGCTATCGCCGTAATTTGCGGCACACCGATACCGGTAACTATACGCGTGGTGCAGATTGATCCAGGTCCAATACCCACTTTAACAGCATCGACCCCCGCTTCTGCCAAGGCTAAAGCGGCATCTCCAGTTGCGATATTTCCCCCTACAACCTGAATATCAGGATAATGCTGCTTTACCCATTTAACACGCTCGATAACACCACGGGAATGCCCATGCGCAGTATCTACCACAATCACATCTACACCGGCCTCGATCAGTGCTGCCACCCGTTCTTCAGTTTCACCGCCTGTACCTACCGCAGCACCAACTCGCAATTGACCCTGCTCATCTTTGCAGGCGCTGGGAAATGCCTCAGACTTAAAAATATCCTTAACCGTCATCAAGCCCCGAAGTTTAAAATCATCATTAACAACCAGGACTTTTTCTATGCGATGCTGGTGCAGGAGCGATTTAACGGTTGCGGCGTCGGCTCCTTCCTTGACCGTAATCAGGCGCTCTCGTGGTGTCATTATTTCAGAAACCTGTCGATCAAGATTTGTTTCAAAACGAAAATCTCGTGACGTGACAATCCCAACCAGTCCGGAATCACTGACAACCGGTACGCCTGAAATATTGTACTTGCGAGTGATGTCAATCAATTCTCTAACTGTAGTTTGCGGCGTCACAGTAATCGGATCTTTTACCACACCACTTTCGTATTTTTTGACCGCCCTGACTTCCCTAGCCTGCTGTTCTACAGAATAATTTTTATGGATAATGCCAATTCCACCTTCCTGGGCCATAGCTATCGCCAGCCGGGATTCAGTGACCGTATCCATCGCGGCAGACACCAAAGGCATATTCAGGCTTATTTCGCGGGTTAATCGTGTTTTCAGTGAGACATCTTTAGGCAGCACTTGCGAATAGGCTGGCAGAAGGAGTACGTCATCAAAGGTGAGGGCATCTTCAGCAATTCGTAACATCGGTTACAACCACTCCAAAAGTGAAAAAATAACCGGCTATTATAGTGATTTTAGAAGATGATATAAACCATTCTTATTGCAAGGTTCATTTTCTCCACGCAGCTTTATCTCGAAACGTGATGTGCGCCGTCGATAACTGTTATACTGCTGCTCCATGAATCAAACCAAAGATGACCGCAAAATCTATACAGTTGCTGAGCTCAACAGTCACGCAAGACAGTTGCTGGAGGGCCAATTTGCACAGCTTTGGGTTGAAGGGGAAATTTCCAATTTTATTCGGGCCTCGTCTGGCCACTGGTATTTTAGCCTTAAGGACGAGCGAGCACAGGTGCGCTGCGCCATGTTCACCAATCGCAACAGAAGTATACGTTTCCAACCCAAAAATGGTATGCACATCATCTTGCGGGGTAAAGCCAGTATTTATGAGGGACGAGGAGACTATCAACTGATTGCTGAAAACCTGATGCAGGCCGGCGAGGGACTGCTGCAGCAAAGGTTTGAAGAGTTGAAAACAAAACTGGGGCAAGAGGGGTTGTTTGCTGACAGCATTAAGCAAAGCATTCCTCACCTGCCCCGCCACATCGGCGTCATCACCTCACCCAGCGGAGCCGCAATACGAGATATCGTGACGGTACTGCAACGCCGTTTTCCGGCCATTCCGGTGACACTAATCCCAACCATGGTGCAGGGTACAGAAGCCACAGATCAAATTGTATCGGCATTGCGACTAGCGAATAATTTGCCTGCGCAAATTGAACCCTTTGATGTGTTAATACTTGGCAGAGGCGGAGGTTCAATTGAAGATCTGTGGTGCTTTAACGAGGAAAAAGTGGCTCGCGCGATCAATGCCAATCGGATTCCACTAATATCGGCTGTGGGACATGAAGTCGATTTCACCATTGCCGATTTTGTTGCGGATGTACGCGCAGCCACACCTTCTGCTGCGGCAGAACTGGTGGTCCCTGATCAACAGGAATGGCAGCGTAAGCTACAAAAATACGCGCAGTTACTGAGCCAGCAATTTCGTAACTGCCTGACAGACAAAGACAGGCACCTTTCCTCTATTCGAAATCGATTGCGCCACCCCGGACAGCAGCTTCAGGACTATGCACAAAGGCTGGATCGTACCGAAAACAGCTTGCGCGTAGCCATGCACAATCATATTAAATTCGCCCACGCTAACGTGACTCAGCTCCATTCAGATGTTGCTCGACTACAACCCCTGCGGCTTATCGACTCATTCAAGGCGAACAACAAACAGTTGGAACGGCGATTAGGGGCTGCCATCATGCAGCGAATTCAACAGTCACAGCACCAACTGCATTCTCAGACACTCGCGTTAAACACTTTGAGTCCCTTGGAAACCCTGAATCGAGGCTACGCAATCGTAACCAATGAGCAACAACAGATCGTCAGAAATGTTGCCCAAATTGTTAAAGGGGATAAAGTGATCGCCAGAGTCGCCCATGGCAAGGCGTACTGCACGGTCGATGAGGTAGAACCATGAATGCGAATAGTCCCTTTCGGCCTGCGCTCGGATTGCTGTTGTGTAAGCGAAGAATGTCGAGAGTGTCGGGAGTGGCTAGTATCAATAAAATGGGCTCAAGGATGCGCGAAATACTGTCGCTTGGTTGTTGCCTGTTTGTCCTTTTATTCTGCGAATTATCGGTTGCAGACAATCTCCCCCGAAACCTGCCTGTACCGGGCGGAATTGCATTGGTTACCTTGCCCGGACATTCAGCAGGCAAAACAGATATACCCAGGGCCTACTATCAGAAACAGCGCGTCATGGTAGTCGCAAATGTTACACCCGATAGCGACTGGCTTGCTGTGGTAGGGATTCCCTTAACCACGGAACCGGGGCAACAGATCCTGGATATTGTCGACCACAAGGGCAAGGCAAGCTCAGTCCCTTTCCAAATACTGCCCAAATCCTATCACGAACAGCATTTGACCATCACCAATAAACGCCAGGTAAATCCCCTGAAGCAGGACCTGGAACGTATTGCCAGAGAGAAAAAAGAGATTGTGGCTGCGTTTGGCGACTGGCATAAAACCAGTCCGAGCTTCCCCGCTTTTAGACTGCCGCTAGAAGGGGAAATAAGCAGCCCCTTTGGCTTGCGGCGTTTTTTTAATGAGCACCCGAGAAAACCCCATAGTGGATTGGATATTGCCGCAGCGGAGGGCACCCCTGTTTACGCCCCAGCCGCCGGTATCGTATCGGTAACCGGTAATTATTTTTTTAACGGTAACACCATCCTCATCAACCATTCTAACGGATTGGTCAGCATGTACTGTCACCTGCAAACCATAGGCGTGACAGCCGGCCAACAGGTTGATTCGGGCACACAAATTGGGCAAGTGGGTAAAACCGGAAGGGTAACCGGCCCGCATTTGCACTGGTCGGTGAGCCTGAATAATGCCCGAGTCGATCCGGGTCTGCTATTTGAATTTGAGGCCAAGGGTTCTTAGAGGAAATTTAATTCATATAAAGCATTACTTAAGCCCCTAATAAATCTCAGTTTTTACAGGTAATGCAATAGCGAATTGCACAAAAACGTCTATCCTTAAGGAAAACCGTAAGGTTTAAGAACGGGAAACCTCCAATAGAGGATCGCGACGATAGTCTGGGAGATCCCATTTGGTTTTTGAAATCGTCAGGTAGCCTATATCCATGCGTCGATTAAAACATTTATCAGTGGCAGCGAAATTTAACACACTGGTGGTTATATTCACTGCCACCATAGCACTCGTTCTGACTTCTTACCTGACTTATCGCGAATATACACAAGTCCAGGATACGCTTGTCAAAAGAGGGTTTGACTCCGTTAACCTGCCCGGCAATATTCAGGAAATTGCCACCTATTACAGGGATGAGGACGCACTTAATCAGGTTCTCAATATACTATTTAAAAATGACTCGCTTGATTACGCGGTCATTTACGATCACCACAAGCAGCTATTGATCGAAAGAATAAAGAGTGGCCCCAAAAAGCTACCGTCCTTTGAGCGCATAAGAAACAATACTGACGTACTGGAAAAATCTGTCTATGGCTATCAGGCGGAGTCCACTGAAATTGAGTATCTCGACATCGTGGTACCTGTTTTCTCAGCCATAAATCCCGATTATAAAGATATCAGTAAAGAGTCCTTCATGAGGATCATGGCAGACGCGGGAGCTCAGGGCAGTCGCTACGTCATGGGCTATATCCGACTTGGCATCAGTAAACAGCCAATGATGGAACACATGACCCGTTATCTAATCTGGGCGGCTTTTATTGCCCTGCTGACGGTACTCTCCTTTACGCTGATATCGCTGGTTATCACTCGTCGAATTACCGCACCTTTAGGTGCGCTGGTAAATATTGCCAAGCGAATATCCGATGGCCATGTTGACGTAAAACTCCCCGCCAGTAATTCCTATGAAATTCGGGAAGTCGCTTCCAGCATGAACTACATGGTCAAAAGTCTTCAGGCCTACCAAACCAAACTGAGAACCAGTCATGAGCTGCTGGCGTTAAAGGTTAAAGAACGCACCGCACAATTGTCGGAAAGTAATACTCGATTGCAATCAGCGATTGCTGATGCCGTGGCCGCCAAGGAAACTGCTGAACAGGCAAACCGGGCAAAAAGTGAATTCCTCGCCGCCATGAGTCACGAGATCAGGACGCCACTGAATGGCGTGCTGGGTATGACCGATATGCTTTCAAAAACGCCGCTGAACGATGAGCAGCAAAAATTTGCCAGCGTGATTCAGGAATCCGGGAGCGCATTATTAGAGGTCATAAACGACATTCTTGATTTCTCAAAGATTGAGGCGGGCAAGCTGGAACTCAATCTTACACTCTTTGATCTGCGTAAGCTGGTCGAAGAGATCATTAATATGTTCGCCAGTCTGGCCCATAGCAAAGGGTTGTCATTAAACTACTCAATCCCACCCAACCTGGGACTCATGGTAGAAGCAGATCGGGTTCGGCTCAGACAGGTCCTGTCGAATCTGATTAGTAATGCGATAAAGTTTACCCAAAAGGGAGAAATTAAGCTGTCACTGGACCTGGTCCAAACTAAAGACGACCAGACCAGGATTCGTTTTGAAGTAATGGATACGGGTATCGGGATTGATGAGTTTAAGCATCAGCAGGTATTCGACGCATTTACCCAGGCCGATGGCTCCACAACAAGACGCTTCGGCGGAACTGGACTTGGACTGGCCATTACCAAACAGCTGGTCCAGCTGATGAACGGTGAAATTCACCTAAAAAGCAAACCGGGCGAAGGTTCGACCTTTTGGTTCGAAGTCGATATGGCAGCTAACACCACCAATGTTGGGCGACCCAAATCTCACCTGGAAGAATTACGAAAGCAGAACATCATGATTGTCGAGCCCTTAGATCAACGCTATAAAAAATTGCTCAAGGAATGGAGAATTCCCTGCATTTCAGTCAGTTCAGTGGGACAGCTCAAGGTGGAGTTTAAGGAAGCAAGAGATAACAATAGTCCAATTAGTCTGCTAATTTTGCATAGCGATATTATTGTTAATAAAGAGCTAGCCATTGTTGACTATTTACGGGCGGAAAAATACGACCAAATCCCCATAATCCTTATCGATTCCCCAATACAACCCATCGATAGGAACTCACTTGAGGGTGTGGCCAAGGAAGTTAGCGTTCTCAATTTACCAGTCCACCAATCGGATCTATACAATACCATTATTAAAATTGTCACTGGCAAACCAGCTAAAGAAACGGGTCAGAACGATCCCTCGAAAGCAGGGCAGCAAGCTTCGCACAAAATAAATGGTATACAGTTCCAAGCCAAAGTATTGCTCGCCGAAGATACGATGGTCAATCAGGAGGTTGCGGTGACCATGCTCAATTGGCTGGGCTGTGAAACTACTACAGCCGCCAATGGGCAAGAAGCCATCGAAAAATTTGCTTCAGGGCAATTTGACCTGGTGCTGATGGACTGTCAGATGCCAATTATGGATGGTTATGCTGCAACCTCCGCAATAAGAAATAAGGAGGGTTTTAGCAATGTTACTAAAAATTCAGGGCAAGAGATTCATACACCGATTGTCGCTCTGACTGCAAATGCAATAGAAGGTGAGCGCGAAAAATGCATATCATTCGGTATGGATGATTACCTGGCAAAACCTTTTAAACCTGAGGACCTGGAAGCGATGCTTCTGAAGTGGTTACCGGCAAAGCTCATCACAAGTGGCGAGAACATTCCGGCTCAACCACCCCGCCTCAAAAGCAGCGAAAACCTGGAAGATCAGCCAGCTACCAACAAAAATTCATCCATTGATATGAAAGCCTTGGCCAGTCTGGAGGCAATTCAAGCGCGAGGCGCGCCTAATATTGTCGTTAAGATCATTAGCACCTACCTCGATGAATCTTCCAAGCTTATGGCGGCGTTACAGGACTCTGAAATGAAACATGATCCTGTAGTACTTTATAAAACTTCACATGCTCTTAAGTCCAGCAGCGCCAATGTCGGCGCTAACGCTTTGTCCGAAATGTGTAAGTCGCTGGAGATGATCGGTCGTAGCGGCTCGATGAAGGGTATCACTCCCCTAATTCGGTCAATCGAAAAAGAATATAAGCGAACTTCCGCAGAGCTCATAGAAGAGATGGACAAACGCGATGGACACCAGATCTCAGCCATATAAAGAACAAATCCTTATTGTCGATGACGATATCACTATCCTGATAGCGATGAGATCGGTCCTCGAAAAGCACCAATTCGAGGTAATTGAAGCCAAGTGTGCGAGCGAAGCTCTAGATGCGTTCGAGCGTCTGGATCTCGATATTATTATACTGGACATTGAATTGCCTGATCGCAATGGTCTTGAGGTTTGTGAAGAGATCAGAGCGCATCAACGGGGAAAACAGATTCCTATTCTAATGTCCACAGGAATGGACGATCAGGAGTCGATTAGTAAAGCCTACGAAGTGGGCGCAACCGATTTCATTGTAAAGCCCATTAACTGGCCAATCTTTGGTCACAGGGTGCGCTACATGTTGAGGGCTTCAAAGGCTATCGCTAATATACGCGAGGCAGAACAACTTGCACTGCGACTGGGCAAGGTGATTGAAAGCTCTTCTAACGAAATTTATATCGCTGATGCTGGCACACTGGTGTTGCAGCAGGTCAATACCAGTGCTCGGGAGAATCTGGGGTACTCTAGTGACGAGCTAAACCAGTTAAGTCTTGTCGATTTGATGGTGGATTATGAATCCAGTTTATTTTCACCTTTAATGCAACGACTCAGAGAAAACCGCAGACCAGAAGCTTTCATCTCCTGTGAACTACTACGCAAAGATGGTACTCATTACCCCGCTGAAGTCCGGCTGCAACTATCAAAAGGCGATAATTCTGATTTGCTAATCGCGATCGTTCAGGACGTTACTGAGCGGAAAATGGCCGAAGATCGAATGAGGCGGCTGGCCTACTATGACAGCCTGACCGGCCTTCCTAATAGAACGCTGTTCACAGAACGTTTGGAACTGATGCTGAAAGCTGCACAACGCAACCAGGATAAGCTGGCAATACTATTTATCGATCTCGATAATTTCAAGCGAATCAACGATTCACTAGGCCATACGATTGGAGATGCACTACTCAAGGAAACCAGCAAACGCCTGCTAACCTGCATTAGACAGAGTGACTTAGCTTCGCGCCACTTGGATATTCACGAGGAGATCAGTGTCTCACGACTGGGTGGCGATGAGTTCGTGATTGTCTTAAATAAGATTGATCATACCGATGTTGCTGCATTGGTGGCCAAACGCCTGCTAGACATGCTCAGCCGCCCTACGAACCTGGAAGGCCACGATATAGTGATCACTCCAAGCATAGGCATATCAATAGCGCCACTGGACAGTGATAACGTGGAAAGCCTGCTCAAACACGCAGACACCGCGATGTATCACGCCAAGAACAGTGGCAAAAACAACTATCAGTACTATTCCAGTACGATGAATGCTTTAGGCGTTGAGCGATTAAGGCTGGAAAGCGAGTTGCGGAGCGCTTTGGAAAACGAAGAACTGGTTGTCTATTACCAACCACAAATTGATGTTGTGAGCGGAAAAATTTGTGGAGCGGAGGCGCTGGTACGCTGGCAACACCCTAAATACGGTTTATTAACACCGGATTATTTTATTTCACTCGCTGAGGAAATGGGCATTATTCTTGAGCTTGGCGAACATGTTTTATTCGACGCCTGCCGCTGCGCCAAGGAATGGCAGGAAAAAGGTCTGGCAATCGATGAAATATCGGTAAATATTTCAAGTGTGCAGTTTAACCAGCCCAACTTTGTGGAACGAATCAAGAATATACTTAATTCGACAGGCTTGAACCCTAAACACTTGAAGCTAGAGCTGACAGAAAGCATTATCATGAATACGCTCGAATCCACCATCAGGTTTCTCCAGGAACTAAAAAGTATGGGTCTGTCGATTTCGATTGATGATTTTGGAACTGGTTATTCGTCCCTGAGTTATTTGAAACGCTTCCCCATTGATGAATTAAAAATAGACAGGAGTTTTATTGTCGATATTGAAAAAGATCCACAAAATGAAGGCATAGTAACCGCTATTATCGCTATGGCGAACAGCCTGAACCTTTCTTTAGTCGCTGAAGGCGTCGAAACCGAAACACAGCTGAAGCATGTCCATCAACTTGGCGTCGATGTTATCCAGGGCTATTTTTTCAGCGAACCAATCGGAGAAATTGATTTCGAGAAGTTTCTTAGTGAGAGTGATTTCCCTGCGATGATTGAGCCTACCGGCACTCGGTGTAAGCAATTGACTGCCCGTTAATCAGTTTTAATAATTTACTTTATAACAAACTAACTCACCTCTAAAATATCATCGTTAGACTAGCCTAAACAGGCACCTAACCACACTGGCAACCATGCAAAATAACATTAGCTTAATCTCCACTTTTGGACCCGAAGTTCGGGGTATAAGTCCTTACTCCGATGAATTATTTAGATCCCTGGTGGATTTAAACTCCTTGCCTATAAATGCAATCGATTACGATAAAGTCTATCCTGATTTTTTAGTGCCCATGTTTCAACCGCAGAGGAGCTTAAAAAAGAATGCCATCATTCATTACGCGAAGCCTTCCAGTTGGAAAAAGTGTTCCGAGATTTGCGGCAAGCTTACACACATTCAATACTGGTCGCCTTTTACATCCTATTGTTTGTTTCAAATTAGCAAGAAAATCAAAAAGAAGCATGGCAAAATTGTTATAACAGTCCACAACCCCACCTCTCATGAGGTCCTCCCTCTATTTCGGCAATGGGAATTCAAATTATTACAAATGGCAGACCACATAATCGTACATTCTGATTCCGGCAAGAAACTATTATTGGAGACCAATACAAATTTATCCTCAAAGAGTATAAGCGTCATTCCTCATGGAATACGTCTGAAAAGGAATTCAAAAAACGAATTTTCGAAAAATCGAGACTATGAAACATGCAGGCTGGATTGTGAAAATGATTATTTACTTTTTTTTGGTAATATCCGGAAATATAAAGGGGTTAGGCAGCTGATTGAAGTCTGGAAAGAGATACAGCCCGACATCCCCAATACAAAGCTTATTATAGCAGGGCGTTTGTGGGAAGGATCAAACCCCATTTCTAACTTGGCTGCCACTCTATTAGGGTCAAAGAAGGAGGCTAAATACATTAAGTCCTTACTCCCAACAGCTGAGTCATTGAATATTATCTTCCGTTTGGGATTTATTTCTGGGGACCAATTAGATGCCTATTGCCGAATAGCCAAATTAGGTATATTTCCTTATACCAAGTTTTCCGGGCAATCAGGCGCAGCTTCTTTAGCGGCTAGCTGGGGGCTTCCGGTACTCGTACCCAAGTTAGGTGCTCTAGACCAGCTAGCCATCAATGATGGCTATATTATCTCACCAGACCAACCCAAGAGTTTTGCAAATTCCATTATCAATGCACTTGAAGAAACAGAGTCTAGCCATAGAGCCAAACAACTTGCCGTCGCCGATTCATTTTCCT
>CBDUGR010000019.1:0-12173 GCA_965366515.1 uncultured Gammaproteobacteria bacterium
AAAGCAATTAACTCAATGGGTTAGAAGGGATATGTGTTAGTTATCTAGGACAGCCCCAAAATTAATTTAAACATAAAATTTATTGCAACACCATTTTTATTTTGCCATTTACAACTACCCCTCCAAAGCTCCCGCCACTCGGCCGGTTTGGCCTTAAAGCGACACTTCATCGGCAAGCAATACACCAGGGTTCGGTGTATCCTCAAGTCCCCACCCTCCCATTAGATAGTGGTGAACTATACGGATCGCCATCATACCAATATGGTCCTCAAAACCATCCATATCTCCATACTGTTGACGCAACTTCCCGCCAACATAACCCGCCATAGGCTCAATCGCCCAGATCGGGACAAACTCCTGAAAAGCGTTCTGGCACTCCACCTGAACAGCCTCTATAAAATCACAACCTCTTATGTATGCTGCTCTGTTACTCACATCATATCTTCCCGGCACAAACATCTGCCATTCAAGCTCCAGGAAGCCACGCATGAATTTAACGAAGTTGGCCAAATGATAATCTGGCATAAAACCATATTTGGCATTATCTAAAATCGTATCCGAAGAAAACAGCAGTTTTTCCTCTGCGAAATAAGCACTGAGATTACCTGAGCCGTGGGTCGGGCCCGGATTCAACAGCACCAACTCAATGCCATCAATGTTGATATGATTTTCCTGCCCGGTTATCACGCGATTAGGTACTAGTTGACCTTCAGCCGCTCTCACCTTTACCACCTTGGCACAGATTTCATCGGCAATAATTTCAGCATCCGGCGCAAGATCAGCGGCAAAGCCCGTATGATCCAGGTGATCGTGGCTATAAATAACTGTACCGATTGCTTTGTCAGGTACTGAATTTTCAATCGCCCGCTTATAGGCTCTGGCCTTACCCGGAGTTCCAAATGTGTCAAAAGCAATAACGCTATTGTCGGCCTCAACAAATATCGTTCTGCATTGACCATCGGTCACTGTCCACAAGCGATCCGATAACTGTTCGGCTTGCATCTGCGGCTCTGCAGCCAAGTAAGTTTGGGCAGCTTCGAGGGTAAACATTCCACGATTTTCACTCATCTTCTTAGTCCAACCGCCTATAAAGGAGCTGTTGCAAGTAATGGTGCAGTATCAGGCTTCATATTGCCCTCAATACCCCACCCGCCGCTCAGGTATTCCTGCATATAACGCGACAAGTTCATTGCTGCATATTCGTAATAGCGGAATTGACTCTGATAAAGGGGCCCTAGTTTTTCGTCGGTATAGGTGTTGAGGCCCTTCCAGTCATGCGGGTCAACACCATCAATGATAGCCTGCTGACCAAACTCAAACAGATGCTCCCAGAAATCCAGAATCTCAATAAACTGCTGACGATTAATTACCCAGAAATGACCCGGCACAAAAATATCCCAGTCTAGACTGAGGAAGCGTTTCATCACCGGGATGTAGTGGGTCAAATGCCAATCCATTAGATAGGTGTAACCAACGCCGGGCGCTACGGTATCGACCATAAACAGGACTTTGCTTTGCGGAAAGTAAGCCGCTATATTTCCGTCACCGTGGGTCGGTCCGGGATAAATTAGCTCAAAATAGCAGTCATCAATCAGATAAGATTTGCGCTCCCCTTCCCAAACTTCATTGGCGGGCAGTTGTCCATCTGATTCACGAGCGACTATCACCTGGTTGGCATAACTGTGCGCAATAATATCAGCCGTTGGTGCCAAATCCGCAGCATAACCACAATGATCGAGATGTTCGTGGGAATATACGATGGTATGAATCGGTTTTTTGGGAAATACGCGCCCTATGGCCGCGCCATAAGCTCTCGCAGTACCCGGCGTGGTCAGCGTATCAAAAGCAATAGTTCCCTTTTTCCCTTCCAGGAAAATCGTTCGATAAATACCTTCACTCGCAGTCCAGATATTATCTCTAACCGGCTGATAGGTAATGTCTCGCCATGCACCCTGAACCGCGAGATTACCAATGGTAAAAATCCCACAGTGTTCACAGGGCTTATCATTTTTTTCTTTTTGAGACATTAAACTGGCTCTCCAAGCTAGGTGGTGTGCCGCGGTTCAGTAAACAAATGTGCCGCCTTAATGTTTTCTTTATTTAGCGCGTCCGTTTGATTTATTGGGCTATTATTCTCGAATCGCCACCAATCAAATCTGCCAATTATATTAGAACTTTACGAACAACCCGTCTTGCATATGCGCGCTCTTTTTTTTGTCTCAAAGGGAAGTTTCCGGATGATTACTAGCTAGAAAAGGCTGTTTTAAGGCAGTGTGCTCATTCTTTGGGCCGCCCCCTATGGACAGCACAGACGATACCATCCCCGGTAAAACTTATATGTGAGAGGAAATTACTGTTCAACACCAACCTTAGGTGCATCTTTATCTGGCTCCACTGCATCCTGCTCATCCAACAGTTCTTCACACTTAAGCTCAGGAAGCTCCTTATCGCAGTAGTCACTTCCCATCTGCTTGAGTGCTGAGCACATCCCTTCTATCTTGCTATCCACAGCATGCATGTGATCTAGAATCGCAAATATTGATTTAGTCACCGGATCCGGCATATCCCGTGTGACGCCATAGGCATCAAAGCCGATTTTATCAGCCATCGCTTGCCTTCTGGCCGCATTCTCATCCCCCTTGGCAATTATACGACCGGGTATACCTACCGCCGTCGCTCCAGCTGGCACATCTCTAGTCACTACTGCGTTGGAGCCGATACGCGCGCCCTCACCGATAGTAATCGGACCTAATACCTTGGCCCCAGCCCCCACTACCACCCCTGCTTCCAAGGTTGGGTGCCGCTTGCCCTTATCCCAACTGGTCCCACCCAGGGTTACCCCGTGATATAGCGTCACATCATCGGCAACCTCAGCGGTTTCACCGATAACAACACCCATCCCATGATCGATAAAAAAACGACGTCCAATCTTTGCGCCTGGATGTATTTCAATACCCGTCATCCAGCGACTAAAGCTTGAAATGGTACGCGCCAACCATTTCCAGCCTTTATTCCATAACCAATAGCTAATGCGGTGAAGCATCAGCGCATGAACACCAGGGTAATTTGTCAACACCTCAAAAGAAGTTCTCGCCGCTGGATCACGGTCGAATACGCAATTGATATCTTCTTTAATCCTTTCAAACATAGACTTTCATTCACTACCGTTAAAGTTATTATCCAACCTGTCGACCTAGATCAATAAATCAGCATTAAAAATGGATATAGTAACACTCTTACGAGTACCTTGATCGCAGCACTTTTAGATTGATGGATATTAATCAACACCAGACATTGGCAAACTTCGAACAAAGGGACAGATTACGTCCAAGAACACCAGCGTGCTGCCTGATTTTGCTATCCGTAGTTTGCTATTCGTAGAGAGTTACCTGATTTTCGAAACAGGTCCCATTTTATTGCTAATTCCAATAGCTGTATAGCCGTAAATGGAAAGTGACCCGACAATACAATTAGTAGTCGACAATACAATAAAAACTTTTATTAGCTTTTTCGAAATAATCAATTATAACTAAACTAAGCATATTGATAAAAATATACAAAAAACAATAGGGCTTACAGGAGTTTCCCTTCGCTAAACAACGTGGAAATCAGATCGTTTTTTGACTTGTTAGGGGAATACGTTGAAAAAGCAATATCGAACCGGCGAGATGGAACATTATCCTTTTCGAAGCGAAAGGTTCTATCACTCAAATAATGCATGGTATTTTCTGATCAGAGGAGGCGCCACAAAGGGCCCTTTCCAGCATCGCTCAGAGGCTGAGCAGGCACTGCATCATTACATAACGACACAGCAGCGTTTAAATCAGGTTTTTCATCAGGCACAAGAATGCTTGCAGTAACCAAAACAATTCAAGCAGTGATAGCCTTCAGCTGCAATGAGCAGAGGCGGCTCAGTCGGACTGCTCTTTATTAACTATCACTTATCACTTTGCATCAGCTTTTGCGTGGCCGTCAAAATACCTCGTAACAAATTGATTTCTACCTGGTCAGGCCGGCTACGCAAATATAGACGTTTTAGCCGGGTCATCAACTGCCGCGGGTTCTTTGGGTTGATCACATTCAGCTCTACCAGCGTTTCCTCCAGGTGTTTAAAGAAACGTTGAATCTCTTCATTAGTGGCCGCCTCAACATCCCATTCAGTCCCCCAATCCCAGGCATTATTTAGCTGCGAATTCGCCAATGCAGCCACCCGAAGCTCATAGCACACCACCTGCACCGCAGCGCCCAGGTTGAGCGAGCTGTATTCAGCGTTAGTAGGGATTTGCAAATGGAATTGACACTGCTGTAATTCCTGGTTTGTCAGGCCACGATCTTCTCTTCCAAAAAGAATCGCAATTTCATGCTCATCGGGTTCAGCCGCAATCGTCTCAGCCGCCTGACGCACATCCATAACAGGCCATGGAATACTGCGGTCTCTGGCACTGGTACCAACGACCAGATGGCAACCTTGAGTGGCCTCTTCCAGAGAATCGCAAACAACAGCATTTTCGAGCAGATCCAAAGCTGATGCAGCGCGCCAAACGGCCTTATCATCTGGATACTGTTTTGGCGCAACCAGGTAAAGCTGACTTAAACCCATATTTTTCATAGCACGCGCCGCCGCACCGATATTACCGGGGTGCGAAGTATGGATAAGAACAATACGGACTTTATTCAGCATAAAAATAAGAACTCTTCTGGATCAGGCGAACCCTGACCCATTGAATTCCATTAAGGCGCGCTAAGGCATACCATCCTGCTCTGCCCCCTCTTTGACTGGCAACATCAAATCCTCTTTGCTGATTCCCAATGCCAGTAATACATTTGCAGCGACATAAATCGATGAATAAGTACCAACAAGGACGCCAATCATCAGTGCAATTGAAAAGCCGTGGATTAACTCGCCACCAAAAATAAACAGTGCCAACAACACCATGATAGTTGTTAATGAGGTTACCAGAGTACGGGAAAGCGTTTGATTCAATGATGTATTTATAATATCCAGTGAAGATCCCTTGCGTATCTTTCGAAAATTTTCACGAATGCGGTCGGCGACCACGATGGTATCATTCAGTGAATAACCGATAACCGCCAGCAAGGCTGCCAGCACGGTCAGATCGAAATTCCACTTAAACCATGAAAAAATACCCAGCACAATCAGTACATCATGAGCCAGCGCAACCACCGCGCCTAAAGAAAACTTCAGCTGAAAACGGAACGTCACATAAAGCATAACGACGGCGAGCGCAAACAGCATCCCCAGGCCCCCCTGCTCGCGCAGCTCTTCACCAACCTGCGAGCCCACGAATTCAGAGCGCCTGAGTTCCACATCAAACTTTCCCTGTTCGCTGAGAACTGCGATAACTTCTTCGCCCACTTCAGGACTAAATCCCTGAGGCAATCGAACCAAAACTTCAGTGTCTGCACCAAAATGCTGAACCGTAGGACTTATATAACCTGCCTCTTCAAGCTGATTTCGGATCGTAGCGACATTGGCCGACTCCTTATAACTGACTTCGACCAATGTGCCACCGGTAAAATCCAAACCAAATGACAGCTTATTAATAACCAGCGAGGCAATGGAAGCTACAACTAACAGGATGGAAATGACAGCAGCAATTTTTCGCTTGCCCATGAAATCCAAGTTTAATTCTTTAGCTGACACAGTAAGCCCCTATATCCAAAGTTTCTTAATATTGCGCCGGCCATAGGTCAAATTGACCATCGCTCGCGTAACCACAATTGCCGTGAACATCGAAGTAAGTATGCCGATAGACAGTGTTACGGCAAAACCTTTTACCGGCCCGGTGCCCACAGCGAACAGGATCAATGCTACCAACAAAGTTGTTATATTGGCGTCGAAAATAGTTTCAAACGCCCGCTCATATCCCGCGTGTATAGCCGACTGCGGCGGCAAACCATTTTTCAGCTCTTCTCGTATACGCGCAAATATCAGCACATTTGCATCCACCGCCATACCGATCGTTAATACAATACCGGCAATACCCGGCAAGGTGAGCGTTGCGGACAGGATCGACATGACTGCCACCAACATCACCATGTTAAACGCCAATGCTATATTTGCGTAAAGACCGAAAACCCGGTAGTACAGAAGCATAAACAACACAACCAAACCCAAGCCAATTTGTACTGACTTGACACCCAGGTCGATATTTTCCTGACCCAGACTCGGACCGACCGTGCGCTCTTCTACAAAATAGATTGGCGCAGCAAGGGAACCTGCTCTGAGCAACAGAGCCAGTTCGGATGATTCCTGAGGATTATCCAGGCCTGTAATACGAAAGCGATTGCCCAGTGCGGTTTGGATAGTCGCGAGGCTGATAATACTCTTCTCGACGATCTTTTCGCTCTCTTGAAGCATTTCGCCATCGACTTCCTTAAAACTACTGCGGGTCTTGTGCTCAATAAAGAGCACCGCCATGCGACGCTTCACCGCATTTCGAGTGACCCGGTTCATCAATTTCCCACCCTTGGCATCAAGGGTAATATTTACTTCAGGTTGACCATTTTCGTCAAAACCTGCTGCGGCATTAGCAACACTACTGCCGGTAATAATGATATTTTTTTCAACGATAGCCGAAGAAGGTACTGTATTTTTGTTTCTAAAAACATACTCTTCAGTACGACTCGATAACTCATCCGGTTTTGCCTCCAGGCGAAACTCCAGATTCGCCGTAGCACCGATAATTCGTTTCGCCAGCGCTGTGTCCTGAATGCCGGGCAATTCAACCACAATGCGGTTTCGCCCCTGTCTTTGCACCAGTGGTTCCGCAACTCCCAACTCATTCACACGGTTACGCAGTGTGGTCAGGTTTTGCTTAATAGCGTAATCTTCAATTTCTCTTAACTTAGACTCGAGCAGCGCCAAACTTAAAAAATATCCACCCTCCTCTTCCTTATCCGAAAATTGAAATTCTTTATAGTCTTCACGCAATGCTTCTTTCGCTTTTCCCCGCAGTTCTTCCTGTGCAAATTTGATGACGATGTTCCCGGAGCTCACTTCTACGAATCGGTACTTTAATCGCTCTTCACGCAACAGGTTGCGTATTTCACTGACATATACTTCCAGACGCTGCTCAACGGCTTTGGCCATATCCACTTCCATCAGAAAGTGCACACCACCACGTAAATCCAATCCCAGCTTCATTGGCGAAGCGCCAAATTTCAACAACCATTCCGGTGTAGTTGGGGCCAGGTTTAATGCCACCAGATAATCATCACCCAAGGCTTGTTTTGCCAAAGCCTTGGCATGCAACTGAGTCTCCCCATCAGCAAAACGAATCAATACATTTTTCTGCGTCAAGTCAGCGCTTTTATAAGCAATACCTGCCCCATCCAAAGCACTCTCTACTCGCTTTAATACAGCCTGATCCGTTACCGTCGCACTACTGGCGCCAGAAATCTGCAATGCCGGATCATCCGGGTAAATATTAGGGGTGGCATAAATGATACCCATGGCCAGCACGACCAGTACCATCAAATATTTCCACATGGGATATCTATTGAGCATTCAATTACCTTATTTTTTATCTGCCGACGATTTTCTGTCAAGGCACCTTAGCATCGTTAAACCGCCTTGAGCGTCCCTTTCGGTAGCACGCTGGCAATAGCTGCTTTTTGCACCTTCACCTCCACACCATCTGCAATTTCTAAAATGACAAAATTCTCAGTTACTTTAGTGACTTTGCCAGCAATCCCTCCACTATTGATCACCTCATCGCCTTTGGCCAATTCAGCCAGTAAATTTTTATGCTCTTTAGCTCGTTTGCTCTGTGGTCGCCAAATCATAAAATAGAAAATCAGACCGAATATGGCCAACATGAAAATCGGTTCAAAGCCGCTACCTTGCGCAGGCGCAGCGTCGGCCGCCAATGCTTGCGGAATAAAAAAGCTCATTCTGTATCTCCCCTTTGTTAACTCAGGATTTATTCATGCGTTTTTGGTAGAACGCCTCGACAAAAGCGCCCAATGTACCCTGTTCGATGGCGCTACGCAAACCCTTCATCAGATTTTGGTAATAGCGCAGGTTATGGATAGTTGCCAACTGTGAAAATAACATTTCCTTACACTTATCCAGGTGATGCAAATAGGCACGACTAACCGTCCGACAAGTATAGCAATCACAATCATCATCCAATGGTTCAGGATCATTTTTATAACGTGAGTTTCTAATTTTAATCACACCTTGATGGACAAAAAGGTGGCCATTTCTCGCATTACGCGTGGGCATGACGCAGTCAAACATATCTATACCGCGCAACACAGCCTCTACAATATCTTCCGGCTTTCCCACGCCCATCAGGTATCTTGGCTTATCCGCTGGCATTTGGGGGGCAATATTTTCCAGTGTGCTGAGCATTTCATCCTTGGGCTCGCCGACTGACAGACCTCCAATGGCATAGCCGTCAAAACCGATCTCCATCAAACCTTGCAGGGATTCCGTTCGCAAAGCATCATACATACCGCCTTGAATAATACCGAAAAGTGCTGACGGATTGTCGCCCTGCACCTGCAGGTGCGCATCTTTGCTGCGGCGCGCCCAGCGCAACGACAACTGCATCGATGATTGTGCCTGCTCGTAGGTGGCAGGATAAGGCGTACATTCATCAAAGATCATGACAATATCGGAACCCAGATCGGCCTGCACTTGCATTGCACTCTCAGGTGACAAAGAGACCGTACTACCATCTACCGGAGATTTAAAAACTACCCCCTGCTCAGATATTTTACGCAAATCTCCCAGACTAAAAACCTGAAAACCCCCGGAATCGGTGAGTATTGGTCGCGACCAGGCAGCAAATTGGTGCAAGCCACCCATAGATTTAATCACTTCAGTACCGGGGCGCAGCATCAGATGAAAGGTGTTCCCCAGAATGATTTCAGCACCTATCGCCTCAATATCTCGCGGCAACATACCCTTAACCGTGCCATATGTCCCTACTGGCATAAACGCGGGTGTCTCTATGGCTCCCCTGGCAAAGGTTAAGCGACCACGGCGCGCACTATCCGAAGACTGCAGCAACTCAAAATTCATAAACGACACGAAACGAAAGCTCTCCTGTTAGCGAGTATTGGCAATAGAGCGGGAAATAAACATGGCGTCACCATAACTAAAAAATCGATATCGGTTTTCTATCGCCTGCTGATACGCAGTCATGATTATATCCCTGTTGGCAAAAGCAGATACCAGCATTAATAGTGTCGATTGCGGCAAATGAAAGTTGGTTATCATTGCATCAACAACACGAAACCGGTACCCCGGGTAAATAAAAATATCACTATCCCCATTAAACGGAGCCAGCTTCTTTCCAGTTTTTTCCGCCTGTAAAGCGGCTGACTCAAGACTGCGCACACTGGTCGTACCTACCGCTATAACCCTGCCACCTCTTTTTTTAGCAGCCTCCACCTGTTTGCAAACTTCCCGGCTAACCTCAATTTGTTCCTTGTGCATCCGGTGATCTTCAATATTTGCAACCCGCACCGGCTGAAAAGTACCTGCGCCTACATGCAATGTCACCGTTGTTGTGGCAACGCCCAACTGCTCAATTTCATTTAACAGCGCCTGATCAAAATGCAATCCTGCCGTCGGTGCGGCGACTGCCCCAGGATTTTTCGCATACACAGTTTGATACCGCTCTCGATCAAAGTCCTCATCACCCCTGTCAATATAAGGTGGCAATGGCATATGCCCGTGTGCTTCCAGCAGGTCAATCAATTTGCTGCTCGAGCGGATAAGATAGAATTCATCATCCCGACCGGTCACCTCCAGCCAGTCGTCCAGTCCCACCTTTACTTTACCGCCCACTCGAAGTGCTTTGCTGGCTCTTATTTGAGTCACTGCCTCACAATCGCTCGACAACCGTTCTATCAGCAGCTCTACCTTTCCGCCAGTCTCCTTCTGCCCGTAAAGGCGCGCGGGAAGCACCTTGGTATCGTTAAACACCAGTAAATCTTCGGGATTCAAAAGCTGCGAAAGTTCGGAGAATATGCGGTGCGTCACCTGTCCGGTATCTGCATCCAGACATAGCAGCCTGCTTGCGCTGCGTTCCGTCTTTGGATATCGCGCAATCAGATCGTTAGGAAGGTGGTAATCAAAATCGCTAAGCTGCATAGAGGTCCCGTTTTTATGGGCGCTAAGGGTAGCTAATATTGCGAGGTGTGAACAGCTTATTTATTGCTGTAGAGACACGAAATCGTATTCCCTGGCTGTTTTCACAGAAAAAGCGGGGCAACACATCGTTCGAAAATCTTACGTTTATCAAAAACCAGGGGGTTGGTCAGGGGCCCCTAATAAAAAATGGGCTGGAGGCGTAACTCGCCTCCAGCCCATTACTACATTTTTCGCAAATTTAGCGGCTTATATTAAGCAGCTTTCTTTGCAGGTTGAGCTTTTTTAGGAGCAGGCTTAACCTGTACCATCGCTTCTTTAACCAGTTCCAGATTCTTTTCTACCATGTCCGCAACCAATCCTGTTTTGCTCCAGAAGTTTTCAGTAACTACTTCCTGCTGAGCTTCAAGATAAGCTTTCTGCGCTTCAACAATCGCAGCCGGATCTTTAATAGCTGAAAGCGTATCGGCCTGCTTTAAAGCACCCTCAACAGTTTCGCGAAGCTGTACAGTCTGCAGAATCGCTGCATCACTCAAAGTATTAACATTCGCTGCTACCAGATTTGCAGCCAGCTTGGCATTTTTTTGAATCAGCTGCTGATCTACCAAAGACTCGGCATAAGCCTTAACCGCTTCAGGATCGAATAACTTGCTCATGTTTTCCTGAGCTTCTTCCAGGTTATAGAAATTTTTCATGCTGTCTTGAATCGCTTCAACGTCATAGAATTTTTTCATGTTGTCCTGAATGGCATTAAAATCGTAAGCATTGCTAAAGTTAGCTTGCATGGCTTCCAGGTCAAACAGGTTTTTAAAGCTATCTTGAAAATTAATCATCTTTTTGATCTCCGTATAATCTACTATTTACATTTACGCACAAATTTGTGCATTGCAAAATATCTTGCCAGCAACTATATACGCGACTTACAGGGCTGTCAACTATTATTTTGTGCGGCGCACAATAAATAAATTTCGCTTGGGAAATGGCCGTATAGGGCGGGAACACCCTCATATTTCAGCTAAGCGACTTTTACAAAGGCCAGTCGCTTGTTAACCGAAATTAATTTGAAAGAACCTCTACTTGAAGGAGTTTCTACTTGAAGGAGTTTCTACTTAACTTACGAATCTGAATCTTTATCTTTTGCTGCACCGGTAAAGGCATTAATAAAATTCATATTCTGCTCTGACATCTTTTTGAGTATGTTGATCGGACTCGCATCAATCAGCTGCTTCATATGCCTCTGCAGGCCGTCCTGCTGATCCAGGAAAGCAGCCAGGCTCTGCTCAAGGTATTGACTCAGCAGACCCTGCATACCGCTCCCATAGAAGCGAATTAATTGCTGCAGCAATTTATTGGTTAAAAGCGTCTCCTTGCCACTATCCTCCATTTCACTAATGATCTGCAACAGCACTGCGCTGGTTAAATCTTTTCCTGTTTTAGAGTCTTCTACGGTAAATTCTTCATGCCTGAGCACCAACTGCTTTACATCTTCAAGCGTTACAAAATGACTATCGGTCGTATCATAAAGTCGGCGGTTGGGATATTTTTTTAGTATACGCAAGACCCGGTCTCCTGAACCATTATTGGGACAACTACGGCAGGCTTAGAATCGCACCCTGACACCCATTATAACGAATAGCCTATTTAATGCTGTATAATTTTTTGCATTGCGACAAACCCTTGCTCCCCGATCTGGGCGCAGCTTAATACAACAGCCCACCAAGAACGTAATTATCAAACCAATTTAATTGACCTTGAAATGCGATTAGTTATAATGGGCAGCCTTCGAAAGGACGGGTTGTCAATTGTTAGGCGACATCCCGGATCAACACAGGCCAGAGTGGTGAAATTGGTAGACACACGGGATTCAAAATCCCGCGCCCTTAAAAGCGTGCCGGTTCGAGTCCGGCCTCTGGTACCATCTTACGCAAAAAAGTAGAAACAACAGGTTATAAAGCCTTAGGCAATAATAATGCGCCCGGGATACTAGCGGGAGTAATTTAAATTTCCACTGTATAGCCTTAGGATATCCAAAATACCCCGCCAA
>CBDUGR010000020.1:0-12162 GCA_965366515.1 uncultured Gammaproteobacteria bacterium
AGCGCGACCGTAGAGGGTTAGAGTCCCGTACACACTGGTATCGAGGTTAATATGACTATTGGAGTAGTCGGACGGAAAAGCGGTATGACCCGCGTTTTCACTGATGAGGGTGCTTCCATACCTGTCACCGTTATCGAGGTTGAACCCAACCGTATAACGCAAATCAAGACTGTGGCCAGTGATGGTTACTCTGCAATTCAGCTCGCTGTCGGCGAGCGCAAAGCTTCTCGTGTATCTAAACCGCTGATTGGACATTATGCTAAGGCTAGCGTGGCTGCCGGTCGCTTGCTGTGGGAAAATCGTATCCCCGAAGCTGATCTGGAGCAGGTGAATATCGGTGATGAGGTTACTGTTTCTGTATTTGAGGCGGGACAGGCTGTAGATGTTACGGGTCAGTCGAAAGGAAAAGGGTTTGCGGGCGGTGTCAAGCGTTGGAATTTTAAAATGCAGGACGCGACGCACGGTAACTCGCTTTCACACAGGGCGCCCGGCTCAATTGGGCAGTGTCAAACACCTGGTCGAGTGTTTAAGGGTAAGAAAATGGCTGGTCACATGGGTGCTGAGCGTGTAACCGTTCAGAATCTGGAAGTTGTGCGAGTAGACGTAGAGCGTAACCTGTTGTTGGTGAAAGGTCCGGTACCCGGGGCTCCAGGTGGCGACGTTTTTGTCAAACTTGCTGTGAAATCACGTAGCTAAGGGGATATAGAGAATGAGTTTAGCAATCGTGGGAGCAGATAAGTCAAAGGTTGAGTTGTCTGAAGTGGCCTTTGGTAGAGAGTTTAATGAAGCGCTCGTGCATCAGGTGGTGACGGCCTATATGGCTGGTGGCCGGCAGGGCACGCGCGCTCAGAAAACCCGTTCAGAAGTCAATGGCGGTGGTTGTAAGCCTTGGCGTCAAAAGGGTACAGGTCGAGCAAGAGCGGGTACTATAAGAAGCCCTATCTGGCGTAGCGGTGGTGTTACTTTTGCGGCGAAGCCTCAGGATCATGCGCAAAAGGTTAACAGGAAAATGTTTCGCGCAGCTATGCGTTCAATCCTGTCCGAGTTGTTACGTCAAGATCGTCTGGTTGTGGTTGAAAGTATAGATGTCGATCAGCCTAAGACTAAGTCGATGATTGGCAAGTTGAAAGAATATAATTTGACGGCTGATGTGTTGGTCGTTTCGGAAGAGGTCGGCGAGAATTTGTATCTGGCTGCGAGAAATCTGCCGAGAGTCAATGTCTGTGATGTTGCAGGTGCGGATCCTGTCAGTCTGATAGCTCATGATAAAGTGCTGATAACCGTTCCGGCCCTCAAAAAGTTTGAGGAGTTATTAGGATGAAGCAAGAGCGCATATTCAAGGTTCTATTGGGGCCGCATATATCGGAAAAGGCCACAATAATTGGAGAACGGTACAACCAGGTTGTATTCAAGGTTTCTCCTGATGCAACTAAGCCTGAAATCAAGGCGGCGGTTGAGCATTTATTTGATGTAAAAGTCGAAGGCGTTCAAGTGGCTAACATTAAGGGTAAGCGAAAGCGTACTCGTTTTGGAATAGGAAAGCGCAGCGATTTGCGAAAGGCCTATGTAAAGCTGCAGGAAGGTCAAGATATCGACTTTATGAGCGCGGATAAGGGGTAGGTAATGGCAATTGTAAAATGTAAACCGACATCGCCAGGGCGTCGCCATGTGGTTAAAGTGGTGCACGCTGATTTACATAAGGGTCAGCCCTATGCTCCGTTGCTGGAAAAGAAATCTAAGTCAGGTGGGCGCAACAATAATGGACGCATTACTACGCGTCATATTGGTGGCGGTCACAGGCAGCACTACAGAATGGTTGATTTCCGTCGTAATGATAAAGATGGGATTCCGGCAAAAGTAGAGCGCTTAGAGTATGATCCCAATCGCTCCGCTAATATTGCGTTGCTGCTTTATGCTGATGGGGAGCGACGCTATGTGATCGCACCAAAAGGTATCGCGGCTGGAGATGAAATGCGGGCTGGCGTGGATGCGCCGATCAAGGTTGGTAGCTGTTTGCCTATGAGAAATATTCCTTTGGGTACGGTTGTGCATTGTGTTGAGCTCAAGCCGGGTAAGGGAGCACAGTTAGCGCGTAGTGCCGGGACTTCGGTTCAGATAGTGGCGCGAGATGGCGCATACTGCAGTTTGCGTTTGCGTTCTGGCGAAATGAGAAGGGTTTTAACCGAGTGTCGTGCGACTATCGGAGAGGTTAGTAATAGCGAACATAACCTCAGGCAGTTGGGTAAGGCGGGCGCGTCTCGCTGGCGTGGAGTACGTCCCACTGTGCGTGGAGTTGCGATGAACCCGGTAGATCACCCGCATGGTGGTGGTGAAGGAAAAACATCCGGAGGTAGGCATCCGGTGTCCCCTTGGGGAACACCCACTAAGGGATACAAAACACGCAGTAATAAGCGTACCGACAAACTGATCGTGCGTAAGCGTACAGCCAAGTAATAGCAAGTTAAGAGGATAAAATTGTGCCACGTTCATTAAAGAAAGGCCCCTTTGCAGATACTCACTTGATGAAGAAGGTTGAGGTTGCGCTGGAAAAGAATGACAAGCGTCCGATTAAAACTTGGTCGCGTCGATCCACTGTTTTTCCAGAGTTTGTGGGTTTGACAATCGCTGTTCATAACGGACGTCAGCATGTGCCGGTGTTTATCACTGAAGATATGGTGGGTCATAAGCTGGGTGAATTTGCTGCAACTCGTACTTATCGTGGCCATGCGGCTGATAAAAAAGCTAAGCGTTAAGACGGGTAAGAGGATATTGTGTTGGAAACTATGGCGAAGTTAAAAGGCGCTAGGCTGTCGGCTCAAAAGGCGCGCTTGGTTGCTGATCAGATTCGAGGGAAGCCGGTAGAGGATGCGTTGAATATTCTCGCCTACAGCCCCAAAAAAGGTGCGGCCATTTTAAAGAAAGTTCTGGATTCTGCGATCGCTAATGCGGAGCATAATGAAGGGGCTGATGTAGATGAATTGAAGGTGTCGACAGTGTTTGTCGATGAAGGCATGACGATGAAGCGTATTAAACCACGGGCTAAAGGCCGTGCTGATAGAGTATTTAAGCGCTCTTGTCATATAACCGTTAAAGTTGCTGATAGCTAAGCAGATACTGGGAGCTCAGATGGGTCAGAAAGTACATCCAACCGGCATACGCCTTGGCATAGTTAAGGACCATAATTCAATTTGGTATGCCAGCGGGCAGAGTTATGCGAAGAACTTGCTTAACGATTTGCAAGTGCGCGAATACATACTGGGGCAATTAAAGCAGGCCTCAGTTAGCCGGGTGCTGATAGAGCGTCCTGCGCAAAACGCACGTATTACCATTTACACCGCAAGACCGGGAATCGTGATTGGTAAAAAGGGCGAAGATGTCGAAAAGCTTAGAAATAAGCTAGGCGAAATGATGGGTGTACCTGTCCAGATTAATATCGAAGAGGTGCGCAAGCCAGAGCTGGATGCTCAGTTGGTGGCTGATAGTGTCGCCAGCCAGCTTGAACGTCGCGTGATGTTCCGGCGGGCAATGAAAAGAGCGGTTCAAAACGCGATGCGTATTGGTGCGCAGGGTATCAAGATTCAGGTTAGTGGTCGACTCGGTGGCGCTGAAATTGCTCGTACCGAATGGTATCGCGAAGGTAGGGTTCCCCTGCATACGCTGCGAGCAGATATTGATTACGCAACAAGTGAAGCCTTAACCACATACGGCATTATTGGCGTTAAAGTTTGGGTTTTCAAAGGTGAGGTCCTGGGCGGAATCGAACAGGTCAGAGCTGAGCGAGCCAGTAAGCAGAAGCAGCAAGCTAAAAAAGGCTCTCGGTAATAGGTAAGGAATTAGATCGATGCTACAACCGAAACGTACAAAATATCGTAAGATGATGAAAGGCCGTAATCGCGGTCTGGCGATTCGTGGCAGTAAAGTGAGCTTTGGTGAGTTTGGTCTCAAAGCAACTGGTCGTGGACGTATTACATCTCGCCAAATTGAGGCGGCTCGTCGTGCAATGACGCGTCATGTGAAGAGGGGCGGAAAAATATGGATTCGTATTTTTCCAGATAAACCGATCACTAAAAAACCTCTTGAAGTTAGGCAGGGTAAGGGTAAAGGCAGTGTTGAATATTGGGTGTGCCAGATTCAGCCAGGTAGAGTGCTCTATGAAATGGAAGGAGTGTCGGAGGAAATGGCGCGAGCGGCATTTGCACTTGCAGCGGTTAAATTGCCAGTGGCAACGACATTCGTAACGCGGACGGTAATGTGATGAAGGCAAACGAATTACGAAAGAAGTCCGAAGAGGATTTGAGTAAAGAATTGCTGTCGCTGCTGCGTGAACAGTTCAATCTGCGCATGCAAAAAGCAAGCGGACAGCTAAATCAATCGCACCTTTTAAAGAAGGTTCGTAGAGATATTGCACGGGTTAATACCCTGTTGTCAGAAAAGGCAGGTGGCTGATATGGGTGAGCAGACAGGTGTTCGCACTGTTACTGGCAAAGTAGTCAGTGACAAAATGAATAAATCAATTGTGGTCTTGGTTGAACGTCGCATGAAACACCCGCTTTATGGGAAGTATGTAAAACGATCGACCAAAATGCGAGCTCACGACGAAGCGAATGATTGCCGTATGGGTGATGTTGTGACTATTAAGGAAGCGCGCCCGATGTCCAAGACCAAGTCCTGGGTATTACAGAGTATCGACGAGCGCGCACGCGAGCTTTAAAAAATATTTTAATAAGCATAGCTTCTTCTACTGAAGATGAATGCAAATTATAGGGTTTGGAGTGACCAATGATTCAAACGGAATCAATGCTAGATGTAGCAGACAATAGCGGTGCTCGAAGAGTAATGTGTATCAAGGTGTTGGGTGGTTCTCATCGTCGTTATGCACGTATTGGAGACATCATCAAAGTGACTGTCAAAGAGGCCATTCCGCGAGGCAGGGTAAAGAAAGGGCAGGTCATGAACGCGGTGGTGGTAAGAACCAGAAAGGGCGTACGTCGCCCAGACGGCTCTATCATTCGTTTTGACGGTAATGCAGCAGTGTTGTTAAATCAGCAGAATGCTCCGGTAGGTACCCGAATTTTTGGGCCGGTTACGCGCGAATTGCGTAACGAGAAATTTATGAAGATTATTTCTTTGGCTCCGGAAGTGCTGTAGGCAGATTGGAAATTTGAGAGATCAGCGATGAATAAAATAAGACGAGATGACGAAGTAATTGTTATTGCCGGTCGCGATAAAGGCAAGCGTGGTAAGGTGTCGCGAGTGTTACATAACGATCGTCTAGTAGTTTCTGGGGTTAATATGGTGAAGCGCCATACCAAACCCAACCCTATGGCCGGAGCGGCTGGTGGTATTGTTGAAAAGGAAGCATCGATACACATTTCTAATGTGGCGATTTTTAATGATGCAACAAATAGAGCTGACCGTGTAGGTATTAAAATATTGGAGGATGGCTCCAAAATTCGAATTTTTAAATCGAATCAAGAAGCTATCGACGCGTAATAGTTGACTGGAAAAAATGATGTCGAGATTAAGAGAGCTTTATAAAAGCGAAGTCATAGATTCCCTGACAAAGGAATTTGGCTACGATAACGTGATGGCAGTACCTAAGGTGACGAAAGTCACTCTGAATATGGGTGTTGGTGAAGCGATTGGTGACAAGAAGCTGATCGAGAAAGCCGTGTCTGAACTTGAATTGATTGTAGGGCAAAAGCCAGTTGTGAATAATGCTCGCAAATCAATCGCTGCCTTTAAAGTACGTGAAGGTTATCCAATAGGCTGCAAAGTGACTTTGCGCAAAGAGCGTATGTGGGAATTCCTGGATCGTCTGATCGATATTGCGATTCCACGGATACGCGATTTCCGAGGGTTGAATCCCAAGTCATTTGACGGACGTGGCAATTACAGCATGGGTGTCCGTGAACAGATCATTTTCCCGGAAATTGACTACGACAATATAGATAAAATCCGCGGCTTGGATATTACTGTTACCACTACGGCAAATAGTAACGATGAAGGCCGGGCGCTGTTAAAAGCGTTGAACTTCCCCTTTAAGGAATAGGAAAAGATACGATGGCAAAGGTTTCCATGGTTGAGCGCGAAAAAAAGCGCCAAAGTACTGTCGCAAAATATGCAAAAAAACGGGCTGAACTCAAAGCGATCATTAAAGATCAAAATTTGAGTGAAGAGGAGCGCTGGGACGCTCAAGCGAAATTGCAGAGCTTGCCGCGTGATTCTAGCCCATCTCGTTTGCGGAATCGTTGTCAGATAACAGGGCGACCTCATGGGGTTTATCGTAAGTTTCGTCTGGGTCGCAATAAGCTGCGTGAAGCAGCAATGCGTGGCGATATTGCGGGCCTGAAAAAGTCCAGTTGGTAAGTTGAAATCAGAATTTAGGAGCGCGATTTAATATGAGCATGCAAGATACACTGGCGGATATGTTTACCCGTATTCGCAACGCGCAAATGGCGGCTAAGACCGACGTAACGATGCCCTCATCTAAAATGAAGGTGGCCATTGCAAAAGTATTGAAAGAGGAAGGGTTTGTTGCTGAGTTTTCTGTAAGTGACGACGCGGTTAAGCCTGAGCTGAATATCGCGCTTAAATACTTTGAAGGGAAGCCGGTTATTGAGAAAATCAAAAGGGCTAGTCGACCCGGTTTGCGTTTGTTTAAGGGTAAAGATGAGTTGCCAAAGGTGCGTGGTGGATTGGGTATCTCAATTATTTCCACCTCCAAGGGCGTCATGACTGACAAGGCCGCGTTGGCAGCCGGTGTCGGTGGCGAAGTAATTTGTACCGTTTTCTAGGATAGGGTTATGTCTAGGGTAGCTAATAATCCAGTTGCATTGCCTGCTGGTGTAGAAATCAAACTTAATGGCCAGGCACTGGTGGTTAAGGGGTCGAAAGGCACTTTGAATCTGGAAATAGATTCATCGGTCGAGATGAAGCAAGAAGAGAGTCAGCTGGTATTTGCTGCGCGCAGTAGCGCAAAGCATTCTCGAGCTATGTCCGGAACAATAAGATCTTTAGTTAATAACATGGTGACAGGCGTCAGTGAGGGTTTCGAACGGAAACTCGAACTGCAAGGCGTAGGTTATCGTGCCAAAGTTAACGGCAATGTTGTCAACCTGACGCTGGGCTTCTCGCATCCTATAGATTATCAATTGCCTGAAGGAGTGACAGCTGAAACACCAAGCCAGACTGAAGTGGTTCTGAAAGGTGTCGACAAGCAACTCCTTGGGCAGGTGGCAGCAGAAATTCGTGCTTTCCGACCGCCGGAACCCTACAAGGGTAAAGGTGTTCGATATGCAGATGAATATGTGCGCCGTAAAGAAGCTAAGAAGAAATAGGTAACATTATGAGTGAAAAGAAAGTTGCCCGTTTACGCCGTGGCCGGAAAACAAGATTCAAAATCCGAGAATTAAAAGTCAATAGACTTTGCGTGAATCGGACTCCGCGTCATATTTATGCGCAGATTATTGGTCCTGAAGGTAGTGACGTTTTGGTCAGTGCATCGACGTTGGAAAAAAGCCTCCGTGAAGGGAAAACAGGTAATGCCGAAGCTGCCGGAAAAGTTGGCGCTTTACTGGCAGAACGGGCCAAAGAAGCCGGAATAAAAGAGGTCGCTTTTGACCGCTCAGGGTTTAAATATCATGGGCGAGTTAAGGCGCTTGCAGATGCAGCCCGCGAAGGCGGTCTTGAATTTTAAGGGTTAAAACATGGCAGATAACGAACAGACTGGTGTCGATTTACAGGAAAAGCTGGTTCAGGTCAACCGCGTAGCTAAGGTAGTCAAAGGGGGCCGGATTTTCGGTTTTACCGCTCTGACTGTAGTTGGAGATGGAAACGGCCGTGTAGGTTTTGGTCGAGGTAAGGCCCGTGAAGTGCCGGTCGCAATTCAGAAAGCCATGGAGTCTGCACGCCGTAATATGATCAACGTGAGCCTCGATGGGCATACGCTTCAATATCCGGTTAAGGCGCGTCACGGCGCATCCAAGGTCTATATGCAGCCGGCGTCTGAAGGTACTGGTATTATTGCCGGTGGGGCAATGCGGGCAGTTCTGGAATTAGCTGGAGTACAGAACGTATTAGCAAAGTGCTATGGTTCGACAAACCCAGTGAATGTTGTACGAGCAACCTTTAGAGGTTTGCAGGACATGAAAGCGCCGGAAGATATTGCAGCCAAGCGCGGAAAGACAGTCGAAGAGATAGTAGGGTAGAGCAATGGCTAAAGCGAAACGATTACAGGTTACCTTGACGCGCAGCATCATTGGCCGCTTGCCAAAGCACAAAGAAACTGTTCGTGGTTTAGGTTTGCGCCGTATCGGGCATACGGTTGAGCTTGAAGATACGCCGGCGGTTCGGGGCATGATCAATCAAGTTAATTATATGGTTAGTGTGGTAGGAGAATAGGTTATGCGGCTTAATTCAATTAGCCCGGCAACGGGGTCGAAACCCTCCGCCAAACGAGTCGGTAGAGGTATTGGTTGTGGCCAGGGAAAAACCAGCGGCCGCGGTCACAAGGGTCAGAAATCTCGCTCCGGCGGTGGTGTTAAGCCTGGATTTGAGGGCGGTCAAATGCCTTTGCAAAGGCGTTTGCCGAAATTTGGATTTACCTCAAGGTCTGGACGTTATGTGGCAGAGGTCAGATTGCATGAGCTGGCAAATGTTGCTGCGGAAGTGATCGATCTGGAGGCACTTAAAGCGGCAGACCTGGTGGCAGAAAGTATTAAAAGCGTGAAAGTTATCTTGTCTGGTGAGATTGACAAGGCGGTTACTCTGCGCGGGTTGAAAGTAACTAAGGGTGCCAAAGCCGCGATAGAAGCCGCTGGCGGGAAAATCGAGGAATAGATGGCTAAAGCTGATGCTTCGCTAGCGAGTGCACAATCGGGATTGTCAGAACTATGGCGCCGCCTGAGGTTTGTACTGTTAGCCATAATTGTCTATCGCATAGGTGCGCATATACCGGTACCGGGCATTAACCCGGATCGTTTGGCTCAGCTTTTCGAGCAAAATCAGGGAACTATATTAAGTCTTTTTAATATGTTTTCGGGTGGAGCGTTAGAGCGCATGAGTATTTTTGCGCTGGGCATTATGCCTTATATCTCTGCATCTATTATTATGCAGCTGATGACCGCAGTGAGTCCTCACCTGGAGCAGTTAAAGAAGGAAGGTGAAGCCGGTCGTCGTAAGATTAGTCAGTACACACGATATGGTACGGTGGTGTTGGCGACGGTGCAGTCGCTCGGGATGTCAATGGGGCTGGCTAATCAGGGCATTGCCTTTGCGGCCACTTACAGCTTTTATTTTGTAGCGGTTGTCACACTGGTATCTGGCGCAGTTTTTCTTATGTGGCTGGGTGAGCAGATCACAGAGCGGGGCATCGGTAACGGGATTTCGCTGTTGATTTTTGCAAGCATAGTTGCGGGATTGCCCTCTGCTATTGGGCAGTCTTTTGAGTCCGCTCGACAGGGAGATTTGAATATACTACTGCTGCTGTCTGTTGCAGTATTGGCCATTGCAACCGTTGGGTTTGTGGTGTTTGTTGAGCGAGGCCAAAGGCGTATTACGATCAACTACGCGAAGCGGCAGCAAGGCAAAAAGATGTACGCAGCTCAGACTAGCCATCTGCCTCTAAAGGTTAATATGGCCGGGGTAATACCTCCGATTTTTGCGTCCAGTATATTGCTCTTTCCAGCATCGATTGGGCAGTGGTTCGGGCAAGGCGAAGGTATGGGTTGGTTGCAGGATATTTCCCTGTTAATTGCGCCTGGACAGCCACTTTATATTATTTTGTTTGCAGCGTTGATTATTTTCTTCTGCTATTTCTATACGGCGTTGATGTTTAACCCGAGAGACGTGGCCGATAACCTGAAGCGTTCTGGTGCTTTTATACCCGGGATTCGACCAGGAGAGCAATCAGCGAATTATGTCGATGGGGTGATGACACGTCTAACCCTGTTCGGCGGAATTTATATAACTTTAGTATCTTTATTGCCATTGCTTTTGATTAACACTGCTAATGTTCCCTTCTATTTTGGTGGTACTTCGGTGTTGATTGTAGTTGTGGTAGTAATGGATTTCATGTCTCAGGTGCAGTCTCATTTAATGTCTCACCAATATGATTCGTTACTGAAGAAATCTAATCTTAAGGGATATGGCAGCGGCGGCATGCTGCGTTAATAGTTTTTTGGAGTCGATTATGAAAGTACGAGCATCTGTCAAAAAGATTTGCCGTAACTGTAAAGTGGTTAAACGTAAAGGCGTAGTGCGCGTAATTTGCAGCGCTGAACCCAGGCATAAACAACGCCAAGGGTAAATTGGATTGCAACATTGAATAAGTTGCAGAAGGAAGGCGCTAGCCTTTGGATTCGGCTTGATTTATTGCTATGCAAGCGGTATCCTTTTGCGCCCTTCGCGGATGGCAGCTTTTTTGCATTAATCAGAAACCGGTTTTAATGAATAACCACGTAGGACTACGTGAGAATTGGAGTTAACTGAATGGCCCGTATAGCAGGCGTTAACATACCTGACAATAAACACGCAGTGATTTCACTGACCTATATCTATGGCGTTGGACGGACTACTGCTCAAAGCATATGTGAAAAGGTTGGGATAAATCCCGTTACTAAGGTTGCAACTTTATCAGAAGAGCAACTCGACGCCATTCGTGGTGAAATTACCAACATTACCGTTGAAGGTGACTTGCGTCGTGAAGTTTCCATGAACATTAAACGGTTGATGGATCTTGGTGCGTATCGAGGTTTGAGGCACAGACGTAATTTACCCGTGCGTGGGCAGCGTAGCAAAACCAATGCGAGGACTCGTAAAGGTCCGCGTAAGCCCATTCGCAAATAACAACCGCTGCTAACGAGTTGAAGTAGAGAGACAGGATAGAAAAGTATGGCAAAGCCAGCGCGTAAAACGAAAAAGGTCAAAAAGACCGTTGTGGATGGTGTGGCGCATGTTCACGCATCCTTTAACAACACCATTATTACTATAACCGATCGTCAGGGAAACGCTTTAAGTTGGGCTACTTCTGGTGGATCCGGTTTTAGAGGTTCACGCAAAAGTACACCTTTTGCAGCGCAGGTAGCTGCTGAAAGAGCGGGAAATGCGGCAACAGAATATGGAGTTAAAAACCTGGATGTTTGCGTTAAAGGCCCTGGGCCTGGGCGTGAGTCAGCGGTTCGTGCTCTCAATGCCGTTGGATTTAAAATTAACAGTATAACGGATGTGACGCCAATACCACATAATGGTTGTCGTCCACCCAAAAAACGTCGTGTTTAATCAGGAGACAGCATAATGGCTCGCTATATTGGACCTACCTGTAAACTGTCTCGTCGTGAAGGGACGGATTTATATTTAAAAAGTGGTGTAAGACCACTGGACTCAAAATGTAAGGCTGACACCGTACCAGGAGTGCATGGCGCAAGACGAAGCCGTTTGTCCGATTACGGTTTACAACTTAGGGAAAAGCAAAAGGTTCGCCGTATTTATGGCGTCCTGGAAAAGCAGTTCCGTAACTATTACAAAACTGCGGCCAGTAAAAAAGGCGCAACGGGCGAAAACCTGTTGAAATTACTGGAGTGTCGTTTAGATAATGTGGTGTATCGACTTGGCTTTGGCGCAACTCGCGCGGAGTCTAGACAGTTGGTATCGCACAAGAGCATTCAGGTGAATGGCGTTACCGTAAACATTCCTTCGTATCAGGTGAAAGCCGGTGATGTTGTGTCTGTTCGCGAAAAGGCCAAGAATCAACTGCGTATAAAATCGGCACTAGAACTGGCAGTGCAGCGTGGAACTCCCGAATGGGTAGAGGTCAGTGCCGGAAAAATGGAAGGTGAGTTCAAGGCGGTGCCTGATCGAGCTGACTTGCCAGCGGAGATTAATGAGAACCTCATCGTCGAGCTGTATTCCAAGTAATACCTCTTAACAATAGGCTTAAGCATGCAACGACAAGTTACAGAGTTTTTAACACCCAAGCATATTCAAGTTGAAGAAATCAGTGCGAATCATGCCAAGGTTGTGCTGGAACCCTTTGAGCGTGGTTTTGGCCACACTTTAGGTAATTCACTGCGCCGTATCTTATTGTCCTCTATGCCCGGAGCGGCAATAGTGGAGGTGACGATCGAAGGCGTGCAGCATGAGTACAGTACGATTGAAGGTGTT
>CBDUGR010000021.1:0-12005 GCA_965366515.1 uncultured Gammaproteobacteria bacterium
TAGGTGCACGTTTGGGCTTATTAGTCATCCCAGCCGTCGCATGATTTTCCTCAACTACCTCAGTTGTTATGTTGGCACCGGCTTCTTCGTTGTCGGCCTGCCTGATTTCGGGCGTTTTAGACTCGGATTTTTTACTCGACTCCGTTAAGGATTGAGCGCTTTCCTGTTGACTAAGATCCTGTGTGTTCTGCAAAACTGGTGTGCTGATGCTCTCATCTTCCGAGAGGACGTTTGTTTTCGGCTTTTCTCGAGCCGCTACCTTTTTTGGTTCCGATGGAGCATTAGCTGATTCTGCTTCATTAGTAGAAGCACCAGTTAAAGAATTCAACCCTCCTGTAGCCTGTTTTTCAGAAGGTGACACATCATCTGTCGGTTTGCCGGTTTCAGCCGTGTCGCTTGTTAACGTATTGACTGCTTTTCCATCTTCAGCGAAAGCGCTGGTGGTAACCGATACGCTCGCTACTAGCGAAGCGGGGGCCACTTCATCCTTTTGTGTCGCAATCACGGGTTTTGAGTTTATATCCTGCTTAACCTCGGGCTTGGTTGCTGCCTCTGGTTGTGAGGTGGGCTGGCTAGTAACCTCCTCTGAAGAAGATTTTGGCTCGGTGCGGGTAGTTGATGGCCGCTCTCGCTTCGTGCCTTTGCTTCTATCTTGACCACGCTGCCTTGTTGTACTTTTACTCTCGGTCGAACTGTTGCTCTTCGGCTGGTCATTTCTATTCGCAGCTTCGCTATTTTTACTATCGTTAGCAGTTTTGGCTAGCTCCTGTCCTGACTCTTTGGCCGATTTACTCTGTTCCCCACGATTTCGCTCGCGGCGCTGTGGAGATCGGCTGCCATTTCTGGTGCGAACATTTTTATTTTCACTGCTGGATTTGTTTGTGCTTTCTGTTTCCTTACTTTCGGTTGCCTCTGCCTGTTTTCGCTGACGAGGCTGCTGTTGACGTTGGCCGGTACTTTTTCGCTGTCTGCCGCCGCCGCGCTTGCTATCCTGATCCGTATCCTTCGTATTAACCTCTTTGCGAGGGCGTTTTTTCGCCGGTGAAGCTGTTTTTCTGGCAGTTTCAGGTTTTGCTTGCGCTTTAACTTCGGGTTTTTCCGGCTCAGGTTCGCTTCCTAGAAGTCCCTTAAATAACCGTTTGATAAGACCAGGTTTCTCCGGTGCTGGCTCCTGCTTGATTGGTGGACGAATACTGGGGATAACTGTTTTAACAGCCGCTTCAGTTTTTTTACTTCCCGTTGATGCAACTGCTTCGGGTTTGCGCTCCTCTTCTTCAATGAGGTCATAGCTGGCATCTGAAGTTTGTATGATTTCGTTATCGTCTCGTATGCGTTTAACTTCAAAATGAGGTGTATCCAAATTTGGATTTGGAATGATAACGATCTTGGTGCCTTTACGATTTTCTATTTCCGCTATGTTTTGGCGTTTTTCATTCAATAGATAAGTCGCCACGGATACAGGAAGTATCGCGTGAATTTGCTCGGTACGATCTTTAAAGGATTCCTCCTCAATGAGTCGCATAATCGAGAGGGACAACGATTCGATGCTAAGTATGGATCCATGGCCCTTGCAGCGCGGGCATACGATACTGCTGGTTTCACCCAGAGAGGGTCTTAACCGCTGACGAGACATTTCAAGCAAACCGAAGCGGGATATCCTGCCCACCTGAATTCTTGCTCGATCAAGCTTCAGTGCCGTACGTAATTGGTTTTCGATTTCGCGCTGGTTGCGGTTATTCATCATATCGATGAAATCGATCACGACCAGGCCACCCATATCCCGTAAACGCAGCTGCCTTGCAATTTCGTCAGCCGCTTCGCGGTTGGTATTAAATGCAGTTTCCTCAATATCACTGCCTTTGGTAGCGCGAGCGGAGTTGATATCGATCGAAACCAAAGCCTCAGTCGGGTCGATCACAATGGAACCACCGGAGGGCAGCTTCACTTCACGTTGGAAAGCAGTCTCAATCTGGCTCTCAATATGGTAGCGGTTAAACAGCGGTACTGTGTCTTCGTAGAGCTTGATCTTGCTTTGGTAGTGAGGCATTACCTGACTGATGAATTGAACAGCTTCTTGATGAACTTTCGGGTCGTCGATCAGAACTTCAGAGATATCTCTGCGCAAATAATCACGAATAGCGCGAATGATCAGATTACTTTCTTGATATACAAGGAATGGTGCGCGATTTTCCAGTGCTGCTTTTGTAATTGCGTCCCAGAGTTGCAACAGATAATCCAGATCCCATTGCAGCTCTTCGATACTTTTTCCGACTCCGGCAGTACGTACGATGACGCCCGTTTCGTCAGGGATAGTGAGCTGCGCAAGTATATCGCGCAGTTCAGTGCGCTCTTCGCCTTCGATACGTCTTGAAATACCACCTGCCCGGGGGTTATTGGGCATTAATACTAAATAGCGTCCTGCGAGACTGATAAAGGTCGTAAGAGCGGCGCCTTTATTGCCCCTTTCCTCTTTTTCAACCTGTACGATGAGCTCCTGCCCTTCTTTGATGACGTCCTTGATATTGACGCGCCCCTTGATCTCAGAGGGCTGCTTGTTAAAGTATTCGCGAGAGATCTCTTTAAGTGACAGAAAACCATGTCTCTCGGCGCCAAAATCGACAAAGGCCGCTTCGAGGCTGGGTTCAACCCGAGTAATCTTACCCCGGTAGATGTTGGCTTTTTTCTGTTCTCTTGAACCGGACTCTATATCCAGATCGTATAAACGTTGTCCATCGACGAGGGCAACGCGCAACTCTTCTGGTTGAGTTGCATTAATTAACATTCTTTTCATGTGACTCTATTGCTCGTTAGGCGGGACCTTACGACAACAGAACCAGATCTATCAGCTAAGAAACTGTTTACAGTTTGCTGTGAATAAACTAACTACAACAAGCTTTACCGTTGTGGGTTTAAAATGCTATTTAAGCAATTACTAATAATATTAAAACCTTTTAAAACAGTTCGTTACGTTAAAATCTGGAGCTACTTTTATCTTCAATCAGGAAAGATATTGTCATAATCAGACAGAACTGCAGCGTTTGAAAAATCTATCTGCCCATTGATTAGGCGTTACGCTTAATTTTGCCGGATTCAAATTCGATTTATCCCTTATTTAGCCCTCACACGGGCTGTTATGCGCCGGTGAAAAAACAAAATAAATCGATCGAAATTTTCATGATTCAACTAAATCAGAGCAATGGTTTTTGACAATCTCCACTGGACTTCATGGACCTAACTGACAATATTCGACTACTTACCTATGGAAGAATTGCCAATTGCTGCTGATTAATTATCTGACTTCTATTACTTTCCTTTTATCAAGTTTACTTGTTGCACTTAATATTGATTGGTAGCGCGTTGTCTCGGTCACGCGGTTATACTACCCACCCAATGATTTCATTGGGCACCTGAATTTTGTTTGTGCATACTACAGCGCTTTTGCCGTGATGCTTCTAGGTTAATGTAAATTATCTCGCTTAGCCTGTACAATGCGATCGTCCGGTACCTAAGTGAGTACAAATCAGGACGCGCAGACGGAAAAGCGCACGCCAATATAGCAATAAACGGCTGCTACATCAAATATACATTAACATCAATTAGATAGGTGGCTGTATTAAAGCGGCATCAGAATCTTACAATATGGTAAATGAAAAAAGTGGTGACAGACTCAAAGTCCGCCAGATAATGGTAGATGAGACTGTAGTCGGGCAAAGACTTGATAATTTTTTACGTACGCACCTCAAAGGCGTTCCCAAGAATCATATTTATCGAATTATTCGCAAAGGTGAAGTAAGGGTTAATAAAGGACGTATTAAGCCTGAATATAAGCTTAAATGCGGCGATCTGGTACGAATTCCGCCAGTACGAGTCAGCGAAAAAGGCGAAGAGCCGACTATTGAGGCAGGATTTGCGCAAAGACTTGAAAAGGCGGTTGTCTATGAAGACAGTGGGCTAATTGTTATTAATAAACCTTCCGGTTTGGCAGTGCATGGTGGAAGCGGAGTGAGTTTTGGGTTGATTGAGGCATTACGAAAAATCCGGCCGGATCAGAGGATGTTGGAATTAGTACATCGCCTGGATAAGGAAACATCGGGTTGTGTGATGGTGGCCAAAAAACGCAGTGTGTTGAAGTCTTTGCACCAGCAGCTTAGAGATGGTGCGGTTAATAAGTATTACAAGGCGTTGGTATTTGGGCGTTGGCCTAGCAGGAAACAAGTTGTTGATGCGCCACTGCTTAAAAATGTGCTCAAATCAGGCGAGCGTATTGTTAATGTGGATGATGAGGGCAAAAAATCCAGAACTGAATTCCGACTCTGTTCCCGATACAACGGATACAGTCTGCTAGAGGCAAAGCCCATTACCGGACGCACGCATCAGATAAGAGTACACTGCCGACATGCAGGCTTTCCTATTGCCGGGGATTCCAAGTACGCGGAGGATGAGGCGAACGCGGGTGCCAGGCGGTCGGGGTTAAGACGGTTGTTTCTGCATGCCGAGAGGCTTGAAATTCCAAACCCAGATGGCGGGCCACCGCTTAGGGTTACGGCTCCATTGGATCGTGAGCTGGTCTCTTTTCTGGAAACGTTGGGGTAGCTGTGGGTCTTGGATTAGCAGGTTAGCAGATTAGTAAGGTTTAACTGTTTGTATTCATTAATTATATTTGATTGGGACGGTACGCTGATTGATTCGGCGGAGCGGATTGTGAGCTGTATGCAAATCGCGATGCGAGAGGTCGGTTTGCCGGTTCGCAGTGATGACGAAATACGCAATATTATTGGATTAGGATTGCCAGAAGCCTTTGCGGAACTGTATCCAAGTCTCGGTCAGCCGGAAATGGAACTGATTCGGGAATATTATGCGCAGCATTTTGTGAGTAGTAATATTCCGCCATCCCAGTTCTTTCAAGGGGTGCCAGAGACCTTATCATCTCTGTATGAGCGAGACTTTACTTTAGCGGTTGCCACGGGCAAGAGCAGAAAAGGATTAAATCGAGTAATCAAGGAAACATCCTTTGGTCATCTGTTTTCGGCCAGCCGGTGTGCCGATGAAACACGATCAAAACCACATCCTCAAATGATATTTGAGTTACTGGAGGAAACTGGAACCGCCAAAGATAAAGCGGTAATGATAGGTGATACGGAGTTTGACATGGAAATGGCCGAAAGAGCGGGCGTCGACCGAGTGGCAGTCAGCTACGGAGTGCACAAACCCGATCGGTTAGAAAAATATCAGCCGGTGTTGATAGCTGATCAGATTACAGATATACGAGATTGGTTGTTGAGGCAGCAAAGGTGAAGTAAAAAGCTGCTCGCTTAGGTCAGGAGGTGCCAGTTTGGCTTAAAAGCGGCACACTCTGGGCTGGAATGTTGGTAAAATGTGAATTGCCCGGTCACAAGGGTTAGTTTGAATCTATGGAGAGTTGAATGAGCGAAAATTCCTGGAATGCACCAGATGACAATAGCACGCCGCCAGCGCAAGGGAGGCAGGATCAGCAGAAAGAATGGAAGTTAATTGAAAAACTGTTGCTGGCTTCAGGAAAAGAGCAGCGCCGCGCAAGACGTTGGGGTATTGCGTTTAAACTCCTGACATTCGTTTACCTGTTTGCGCTGCTTTTTTTGTTAACGCCAGAGCTAAAAATGGAGGGTTCAGTGGGCGTCAAAGCGAGCCATACCGGGTTGGTAGATGTTCGCGGAGTGATAGCTGAGGGTGAAATGGCAGCGGCGGATCAGATAGTAAAGGGACTAAGAACTGCTTTTGATAATAAACACAGCAAGGCGGTGATTCTACGAATTAACAGCCCTGGCGGGTCGCCGGTTCAGGCCGGCTATGTATACGATGAAATTAAGCGTCTGCGTGAGCTTCATCCTAAGAAGCGCCTGTATGCGGTGATCAGCGATTTGGGTGCTTCAGGTGGTTACTATATAGCCGCTGCGGCTGACGAGATTTACGCAGATAAGGCCAGCCTGGTCGGTTCTATTGGTGTTATTTCATCCAGCTTTGGTTTTTCCGATGCGATGAAGCGAATGGGGGTCGAGCGGCGAGTGTTTACCGCCGGCGAAAGCAAGGCTTTTCTGGATCCTTTTTCTCCGATGAAAGAGGCTGATACGGAATTTTGGCAATCGGTATTGGATGTGACTCATCGCCAGTTTATTGCTCAGGTCAAGCAGGGGCGAGGGGATCGCTTGCAGGAAGATCCCAAGCTGTTTAGTGGGCTGATTTGGAGTGGTGAGCAGGCGTTGGAATTGGGCTTGATTGACGGTCTGGGGAGTACTGGTTATGTAGCCAGGGATATTATCGGCGAGGAAAATATTGTCGATTACACACCTAAGCTGTCGCCTTTTGAGCAGTTTACTGATCGGCTGGGCATGTCGATTGGTCGCACAATGGCAAATTATTTTGGCGCAGAGCGTCAGTTGGAGTACCGCTAAACAGAGTGCTCAAATAGCACTTAATCCCACATGTCAGAAGAATCCTGGATACGACCTGCAGCCTCTGTAGCGTCAATCGGGTCAAAGCCGGATTTATTTAAAAAGCAAACCGGACACTGCATATCATCCGGTACTTCTTCCCAGGGCGTGCCGGGTGGTATGCCCTGTTCGGGTAAACCTTTGGCAGGGTCGTAGACCCAACCACAAGCCCAACATTTATATGGAGTGGAAGCATCGGTCTGTATTTCTTTGGTGGGATCTCCCTGGCTGCTAGGTACTGACAGCTCTTGCTCATCCAAATGCCATAGTTTGGCAATGTCGCGACCAAATTTTTGGCATTCCTGCAATGCTTCAGGAGTTGGTTTCCAGGAGATTTGTAAACCACTGTCGATAATGAATCCTGCCTCAGCGAGTCGCTCGCTGATTTTGTCAACGGCTTCGCCACTCCAGCCATAAGAGCCAAAAGCGGCAGCTCTTTTATTGGTAAAACGCAAGCCGCTGATGGATTCGATTAAAGCAGCCACCCTTGGCATCATGCCGACGTTCACAGTAGGCGAGCCTACCAGCAGTCCTTTGGAGCGAAAGATTTGTGTTAGCACCTCTTCGCTGTTCGCTTCGCTTAAATCAAAATACCGAAAGGCGACGCTGGCATCAGCCTGCTCGATCCCTTCTGCAATTGCCTGCGCCATTTCGCGGGTGCTGTTGCGTAATGTGTCAAAAACCATGGTTATCTGGTTTTCTCGATAATTATTGGCCCACTTCAGGTAGCGATTAATAATCTGCGAAGGGTGGTCGCGCCAGACGACACCGTTGGCGGGGCAGATCATTTTCACCTCAAGCTCGGAGTCCAGGAGTTCCTGAATCTTATCGGTAACGACGCGGTTAAAGGGAGTCAGAGTGTTGGCATAGTATTTCATTGACTCATGGTAAAGTGCTTCTGGATCGACCAGGTCGTTAAAAATTTGTTTGCTGGAATAGTTTTGTCCGAATATATCGTTACTGAAGAGGATGCCATCACCTGTCAGGTAACTCATCATGCTATCGGGCCAATGCAACATAGGTGTTTCAAGAAAAACCAATTGCTTATCATTTCCTAAATCCAGTGTGTCGCCGGTTCTGACAATCTGGAAGTTCCAGTCCTTATGGTAATGCCCTTTGAGCGACTCCGCGCCATTAGCGGTGCAGTATATGGGTGTGTCGGGAATGGCTTCCATTAGTGCGGGAAGCGCTCCGCTGCGATCAACTTCGGTATGATTGACGACAATATAATTGAGTTGGTCGAGCGCAATAACTCTCGCCAGATCATCGACGTATTGCTGCGCGTAAGGGCTCCACACGGTATCGATTAAAGCGCTCTTTTGTTCCTTAATTAGGTAGCTGTTATGGCTAAACCCCTCGTTAGTTGGGTAGTCCAGGCCATGAAAATGCTGGAGATCGCCATCCTTTTTGCCAACCCATACCAGGTTGTTTTTAATCGCTAGAGCCATATTATCAACTGAAAATTACTGTTTGTAGGGTACGCATAATATACATAGTGCATACATATTTAAAGGTGACCTGCATCAATAAAAAGTGTTTCCGTTGTATTGCTGCACCTGAATTTGTGGCTAACTGGGTCGTATCACCCGACTATATGTGATGTGAGTGGGATTGAAATGCATGCTGTCTGCGGGTTTTGAGCTGTTATTTGAATAATAACACGAGGAGGCACGGAATATGCGATCTATCAATAAAGCAATTGTTTTGTTGGCGATAACCCAAATCTTTGCAGTAGGTTGTAGTGAGGATGTTGACGTCAACGAGTTGGTGGAATCTTGTCTGGATAGAACTAACATGGGAGAGGCTATTTGCTCCTGTACCGCCAATCTGGCTAAAAATGAGTTGTCACCTGCAGGTTTCGAATTTGTTGTGGCGAGCCTCAACCAGGAAGAAGCTAAGACTAAAAAACTAAAGAACGAAATGCCTATTGAAGATATTATAGCTGCAGGTATGTTTATGGTTAATGCTCCTGGGAGATGCGCAAAAGCGGGTAATAAATAATACCGTTTAAAAGTTTAGAGTATTGATAGTCCAGCCTGACTAAACATATCAATCAGGCGTATCAGGGGTAGTCCTTCCAGGGCAGTGACGTCCTCGCCCTCCATTTTTCTAAAGAGGGCTATCCCTAGCTTTTCCCACTTAAAGCTTCCTGCGCAATCGAAAGGTTGCTCGAGCTCCACATATTTAGAAATATTTGATTGCGAGAGATCTCTAAAAAACACTTTAAAGGTGATGACATCGAGTTGATAGCTATTGTCGAGGCCGTTTAAAAGGCATAGACCTGTTAAAAATTCGACAGATTTCCCGCTCGCCATTTGTAATTGTTGTTTTGCGTTCTCACTGGTGCCTGGTTTCCCTAAAATCTTCCCTTCTAAAACGGCCACCTGGTCGCTGCCGATTACCCAGGCCCCTGGGTGCTGGTTTGCAACACAACGTGCTTTCTCAAACGCCAGCCTTGCGGCGAGCGCTTTAGGTTTCTCGCCGGGAAGAGCTGCTTCATTAATGGCAGGAGTTGCGGTTAAAAACTTTATTGGAAGTCGCTCGAGCAGAGCCTTTCTATAGATAGAGCTTGAAGCAAGAATGATTTGCATGGAAGATACGATATTGATTAACCGGTTTGGATTATTAAAAGAGACAAAGATGCTAGAGCATTTTGATCTGGGTTTAAAGCCCCCCGCAGAGGTTTCGCAACATTATTATTTTGTTTATAGCGGCTACTCCGTTCTGGGGAAAATCAGTGAAAACCTTTGGACTCCACTGTTAGAGCAGGAGTGGCAAGATCTGCCGTTGAGCGCAATTTCTGTGCACTATATAGGATTCGCGAGTACCGGTATTTTGCATGATGCCGCTTGTCATGCGGTTGAGCTGCAAGCTGGCGTTGATGCACCGTCAGGTTATGAGTGGCTTAACCTGCGCCATTTTATACATTATCCAGATGAATCATTATTTGCCCTTGCCGGCCGTGGAATGCAAATAATTGAGTGGCACCTGACACATCAGTTCTGTGGTCGTTGTGGTGACCCATTGCAAACGCATCAAACCGATCGAGCAAGGATATGTGAGAGTTGCAGACGCACTTTTTATCCCCGTTTGTCACCCTGCATTATTGTTCTGGTGACCCGGGGGGAGGAGCTATTGCTTGCCCGTGGGGTACGCCATCCGGAGGGAATGTACAGTACATTGGCTGGGTTCATTGAACCGGGGGAAACGGTTGAACAAGCGGTTCACAGAGAGGTTAAAGAGGAAGTGGGTATTAATGTGCGGCGGTTGCAGTATTGGGGTAGCCAGCCATGGCCCTTTCCTCACCAGCTTATGCTGGGTTTTTATGCAGAGTATAAGTCCGGTGATTTGGTGCTTGAGGAGGAGGAAATCGAGGAAGCTCAATGGTGGCACTATAAAGATCTGCCAAATATTCCACCGGATTCAACCATTTCCGGTAAGTTAATTCGCGATTATCTGGCGCAATTGGAAGCCTGATGTTGTCAACCGAGTGAGAATACAATGAGCTTTCAGTCACGATTGTTAAACCAAGTATTACATCTTAATAAGGGCTATTGGAAGGATATTGCGTCTTTGGAGCCTGAAGCTATTGCCCAAAGAGAAGAGCATCTGTATCGCTGGATACCTCAGATACCAAACGGTGTGTTCGTTGACAATCTGGAAGTTGGGGAGGTGCCTGTTCAACGATTGTCTGCTGCGGAATCAGAACTGAACCACCCTTTGCTTTATTTGCACGGTGGTGGTTTTATTGCAGGATCGCCCGACACCAGCCATAGGGATTATCTTTGGCGTGTAGCGAAGTTTTCGGGCAGTAAAGTTTGGGCGGTGGCTTATCGTAAGCTGCCTCACCATCCCTTTCCGGCTGCTTTGGATGATGCTTATCAGGTATACCTGCATATGCTCGAAGAGCATGCGCCGCAGACTATCACAATTGCTGGTGATTCCGCGGGAGGAGGGCTGGCCTTATCGCTGGTGCTAAGGTTAAAAGAAGAGGGTCTACCGTTACCGGCAGTAGTTGTGGTGTTCTCACCCTGGACGGATTTAACCTGCAGTGGTGATTCGATGATTTCCAATCGGCGCACAGAAGTGATGGTGCCAGAGCACCTTTTGTCGCAACTGGCCAGTCAGTATGCAGGTGTCCATGCTTTAAACCACCCGTATGTGTCGCCGTTATTCGGTGACTTTGAAGGCTTTCCACCATCAATGATTATGGCCAGTGATTCCGAGGTGTTATCTGATGATACGCTGCGCATTGTCGAGCGAATGGAGAGTTCTGGTGTTGAGGTTGATTTGCATCAGGGTAAACGTTTGCCGCATGCCTGGCCGGTATTTGCCCGATTTCTGCCAGAAGGCCGATCTGCTTTGACACGCATGGCCGAGTTTATAAGACAGCATCGAACCAGTTAACGAGCTCTGGCTATTTTTTCATTCTTATGAGTTGACGCTGCGCATCCCATTTTCCCGGCTGGGAATCAAAACGGCCAGCAAGCGGTGTGCCGCACTCTTTACAGCGTCCATTACCATCGAGCTGCCATTCTCCGAGTCGGTACCAGTCCCTTTCAATTAAGCGAATACCGCACTGATGGCAATAGGTACTGCTGCCTTCACTATCATGCACATTGCCAGTGTAGGCGTAGCGAATACCATTAGCGATCGCGATTTGTCGTGCCCGAGTCAGGGTTTCGTGGCCTGTGGCCTTTTTTTCTCGCATTTTCCAGTCAGGGTGAAACGCGGTGAAATGCATGGGTACGTCGTATCCAAGGTTTTCAGCTACCCAGGCCGTCATTGTTTCGAGTTCCTTTGACGAGTCGTTTTCATCCGGTATCAGCAGAGTTGTCAGTTCAAACCAGACGTTGGTTTCATGTTTCAGGTATTGCAGCGTATCTAATACCGGAGCTAAATGAGCACCACAGACTTTATGGTAGAAGCGGTCAGTAAAGGCCTTCAAATCAATGTTTGCCGCATCCATATGATTAAAAAAAGCAGCGCGAGGCTCTGCGCATATATAACCGGCGGATACCGCTACAGTTCTAATATCCGCAGCGTGGCAGGCTGCGGCAACATCCAGGGCGTACTCGAGAAATATGACGGGGTCATTGTAGGTGAAAGCGATACTCTTGCAGCCCGTATCTCGTGCTGTAATTGCCAGCTGTTCCGGGCTGGCCTGGTCGGCCAGTGTATCCATTTCGCGTGATTTACTCATATCCCAATTTTGACAGAATTTGCAGGCGAGATTACAGCCTGCAGTGCCAAAGGAAAGTACCGGCGTGCCAGGATAAAAATGATTGAGTGGTTTTTTCTCAATAGGGTCAATACAAAAACCGCTGGAGCGGCCATAGCTGAATAGCTTGATTTGTCCGTCTTCGCAACCGCGAATAAAGCAAAGCCCCCGTTGCCCCTCGCGTAATTTGCAAAACCGAGGGCATAGATCGCATTGAACGCGGTTGTCTTCAAGCCTATGCCAGTATTGAGTTTTGACCGGTCGCAGGGAAGTCATGGATTACCTCGAAACAATAGGGAATTAATCAGAGGATTCCT
>CBDUGR010000022.1:0-11962 GCA_965366515.1 uncultured Gammaproteobacteria bacterium
GGATGATGTTTCGGCCGTTAATCTGGACGAAGAAGCCGCGAAGTTGATCGAACTCGAACAGGCTTATGGCGCTTCAGCACAGGTAATTACCGTAGCGCGATCGCTGTTCGATACCTTGTTAAATGCCGTCGGGGGTTAATAGCTGATGCGATTATCAACACAGCAATTTTTCTTGACCAGCCTGCGAGGTGTTTTGGATAACCAGTCTCGCCTCAACGACTTGCAAAAACAAGTGGCGTCAGGCAAACGCATTGAAACGCCAGCCGATGATCCGATTGCTTCGGCGCAGATATTATCGGTCAATCAACAGTTAGCGCGTACCCAGCAATACGCGAGTAATGCGGCCATAGCAGAAGGGCGCTTGCGGCTGGAAGAGTCTAGCCTGGATGGTATGGAAGAGGCTATTCAGCGAATTCGTCAATTGACCGTACAGTCGGGCGATGGTGCGATGACATTAGATGACCGACAGACGATTGCTATTGAGATTAAGCAGCGTCTGGAGCAATTGGTGGCGCTCGCGAATACCAGGGATTCAAATGATCAGTTTATTTTTGGTGGGTTTCAGTCGGGTACACAGCCCATTGTAGCAAGTGGTACTGGCGGATATAACTTTCAGGGAGATACAGGTCAGCTGTTTATCAAAATTGCCGATAGTATTGATGTAGCGGTTTCAGACTCCGGGCAGGGGTTGTTCATGGATATGGACCAACCGCTAAATTTCAGTGCGTCGCCCAATGCAGGGAATAGCGGAACGCTGACCGTAGATAACCAGGCTGTGATTAATCAAAAACTTTTTGACGAATTCCACCCGGATGGGGCGACCATTACATTTGATACCACCGGGCCGGTTCCTACCTATACGGTGACACGGGTGTCGGATACCAGTGTGATTTCAGGGGGCAACCCCTCAGCACCTTTGCTCAACATACCCTATTCGCCTGATGAGGGTGTCGAATTTGAAGGCGTCAGAGTGGACCTGTCCGGGACGCCTGGTAATGGTGATACCATTGACCTGGTGAGCTTGCCAAAACAAAAGCAGGATATGTTTACGGCAATTGAAACACTGATATTGGGTCTTGAGGGAACCACAAATAATGTCACCCTGGGAGAGCTGGTCTCTGACGGACTTAATAGTCTGGATAATGCACTGGATAATCTACTGGAAACACGGGCTAAGGTGGGTAGTCGCCTGAATGTTATCGATGAAACCCTAAAGAATAATGATAATCTGGAGCTGATGGGGCGTGAACTATTGTCTGAGCTAGAGGATCTCGATTATGCCGATGCGATTAGCCGCTTGTCGCTGCAGAGTTTTATTCTAGAGGCAACACAGAAAACCTTTACGCAAATCAGCAACCTTTCACTGTTTAACTTTATTCGCTAGAAGGTTTTATTAAGGAGTTTGCCGGAGAGGGGGCCGCCCGTGTGCCACCCTTCAACGGTTACGCTTGATAGGCTTTGATGGCACTGGCGCCTTTTGTCAGACTTCTAAGCAGGAGTTGAGTACCTTCCTGCTCTTTGCGTGCCAGCCCTAAAATTTGTTCATCCATAGCCAGAATCTGCTTTATCTGACCTTGTAGTTCAAGCGCGTTATCGACGGTTATTGGTGACGAGAAATACTCGCGTATCAGTTTGTCCCGATATTCTGCCTGCAGCGGCAAGTCCGTCCACTTTGCCTGCTTTGCTGCATCAAGCAGCGCCTGACTGGCGCTAATAATTGCCAGCCATCTAAAATGACGCTTGCTGCTGACGGCTGTATCCAGTCTCACAGTGCAGCAACCGGGGTAGGAGATGTTTGATTATGAAACTCTTCCGGAATACCTTCCCAACCGGTTTTGATTTCCCTTAACAGAACAATAACTTCATCGACAATTTGCATATCGTTGTTCAGGCTGGCTTGGGTCAGGCGGCGCACCATGTAGTCGTAGAGCGCGTTTAGGTTTGAAGAGATTTCTCCACCGGCGTCCATATCCAGGCATCCCTGCAAACCACTGATGATATCAATGCCTTTGCCCAGCTGTTCCCCTTTGCCTGCAAAATCTTTTCGTTCAATACAGCCTTTGGCACTGGATAAACGGGTGAGCGCACCATTAATCAGCATCGCAATAAGCTGGTGAGGATTTGCGTCGACCACACCGGATTGAGTATTCACGTTCTGATATTGTCTAATGGCATGTCGGTCATTCATGAAAATATCCTCTAAAATTAATTATTGTTTGAATTGTTTCGATTGGTGATGCTGTTAGTGTTAGCCAGTTGTTGAGTTAAAAAGCTGGCAGTTGAATTTAATTTGCCAATTAATATGTCAAGAGCGGCAAACTGTTGCCGGGTTCTTTCCTCAATAGCGGCAAGACGTCTCTGCAGGTCGATGCGATCATCGGAAATTTCTTCGAGCGTCGCATCAAAACCATCTTCACGTACGCTGACGATGCCTGTTGTTGAAAGAAAGGCGGTTACCAAATCATTGAGCTGATCGGCGATGCCGTTGTTGCCAGCAAACAGATCTCCCACGTCGTTAAAATTACTGTCTATTGCCGCGTTGAGCGTATCCTGGTCGATTGAAAGCTTACCCTTTTCACCCGTAGTGATACCTAGCTGGGCCAGGTTAGTGTAAATGCCATCCGGGTCACTGATCGAGTTGTACAGAATTCTTTCAATTTGTGCTTCGGCGGTGCGCAGGGTGGCATCGCCATTTAATAAGCCTGCTTCGCCGGTTTCGGCGTTGTAATCCGAGAGTAGGTTGATGGTGTCTTTCAACGCATTAAACACAGTAACAAAGGAAGAAACCTTTCCTTGTACTGCTGTTTTGTTGAGTGCAACCGTTAGAGTTTCCGGTGGATTGTTGATAGGGTCAACGGATGGCGCGATGGCGGAAATAGTCACGCCGTCGACAGCGTCGACAAATTCATTAGTGGCGCTACTGACAGTAAAGCCATCGACAGTGATTCTGGCATCTGTTGCCGCTGCCAGTTCGGTAAGCTGGTTATTCGCGTCGCCATCCACAAAAAACAGCTGTGATAAACCGGATGCGTCGTTATTAACCGCATCGTCGTCCGTCACCGTAATTTCAATAGCGTTGCTGGCACCGGTAGACTTGGCGTTAATCACCAGCTTGGAGACAGTGCCGCCGCTGCCATCGTCAACGGTAATAATGCTGGCGGTGACTTTTTCACCTGCGTTGGAGCTATTGATGGCATCTTTGATTTCGCTAACGGTGCCATCAGCAATAGTAATGTTATAAGAGCTGCCGCCGACTTCAATAGACAGACTACCGGTGCCGATCACGGTGTCCGGTGTAGCGAAATCACCGGTGACCAGTTTATGTGCCGCGCTCAAATTCAGTACGTTAATGTCGGTTACACCGACAGCAGCGGTGCTGCTCGATGTAGCCGTAAAAATGTCATCGTCACTGGAAGTCGCTGAACGACCCTGAAACTCCGACAATGAACCTAAATCTTTGAGAGTGGTTTGGAAATCTGATAGCGCACTTTTAAAGGAGCCAAATGCCGAGATGGAGGCTTGAGTTTCTGCTTCCTTCAGGTCTAGTCTGTTGGCGGTTGGAGCACGCTCTGCTTCAACTAGTTGCTGCAGGATGGACCCTAGATCCAATCCTGAACCGACGCCGAGTGAAGTGACTGATGCCATGTTAATTCCTGGTTACCTTTGCCCGAATATTATTTCGAGCGGATTAGCTGAATTTCATGCTAATAATATGCAGATTTCTTGCCAGTTTTCTCGTGTATCTCATTCAGGGCCTAATAAGCCCAACTTAAGGGGTTGCCGAAGGAAAAATCACCCGAGTTCCAAACTCGTATCATCCGTAAAACAGTGATTTTTCCTATGGGCAACAATGTCGCTCTAATATTCCTCTAAATGTTGGTTTTTACAAACAAGCCTTCTTTAACCTGGTCAGCGATCGCCTCTGAAATGCGTTGAACATCTTCAGAGGGGATTTGCCGTATCAACTCATCCGTTTCAGAATCATAAACCTCGATAATGGTACGCCCGGATGTTTCGGAAACACTGAAGTGAATACTGCGTTGAATATTCTGAACAAAATCATTGATGTTGTTCACAGTAATTTCCAATTCTTCCACTTGTACTGCTTGTACCTTTTGCTCGGTTACTGACGCTTCCGTCTGGTTTTCAACAGGCTTAATATTAACCGCTTCCTTTATAGCTACATCCTTGCTGGCTACTTCCTGTACTGCTGGTTTCTGAACCTGGGTCGAAGTAGGCAAGGTGGTATTGTTAAGCTGGATTACCATAACTTTCACCTATTATCCATTCGTATTAAGCTTGTAACGGAAGCCAAAGAACGTTCCCTTTGGCTTCGTCATCACAATTGGCCTAGTGTTACTGCAGCAGTGACAGTACTTGCTGTGGTAACGCATTGGCCTGCGCCAGAATTGAGATACCGGCTTGCTGCAGAATCGTAGAACGAGTCAATGCAGCCGTTTCAGCGGCAAAGTCCGCGTCCAGAATCCGCGATCGCGCCGAACTCAGGTTTTCAGCAGTGGTGCTTAAGCTGGAAATGGTAGACTCAAAGCGGCTTTGAATCGCACCCAAATCAGCTCGAATGCTGTTGACCTGGCTCAGTGCTCCGTCCAATACTGAGATGGCACTGTTCGCGCCAGCTACGGTTGAAATGTTAACCGTGTTCAGCTTCGACAGAGTGGGTGAGGCGCTGGATAACCCGCCAAATGCCAAATCAGCGCCACCTAGAGTAAAGTTGGAGGCAGAACTAAGCGTTATAGTGCCGAGGTTTTGCACCGCCGTTGCGCCAGCCGCATTAGTTCCTGTTGTAACAGAAGCGATTGCCATCACACTATCTGTATCCTGGTTTTCTGTAGTAGCCAGATCGTAGGCACCAATTTTCGTGTTGGTGATTGTTAGGACACCCGCAGCATTTGAAGCCGTTGCCGTTGTTGCTCCGGTTAACTGCTGTGCATTAATGGCTGCTTCAAGCGCGTCAGCAGCTTGAGTTGCCGTAAATGCACCGACTGTAATTGCAACTGCGACATTAGACCCTGTGACACTACTGTCGGTATCAAATTCATAGGTGATGCCATCAATTGTAACGTTGTCTCCATCTACAAGCTCCAGCGTGGTGCCTGAGCCTGTGGTAATGGCTGATGTGTTTGTAAAGGTGATAGTTTCAGAATCTTGTCCAGTTGGGTTGGCCTCTGTCGCCGCGTCTAAACCGGTTGCGTTAAAAATGTCTGTTACTGCCTGTGCACTAGTTCCTGCCAAGGTGATATCGCGACCATCGGATGCAGTTAAGGTCAATACTCCAGTTGAAGCATCAGCAGTAGCAGTTACGCCAGATTGAGTACTAACAGCATTGATAGCGTCTCGAGCGTTGCGTCCTTGTGTAACTGCGCTGCCATCGGTTGCTTTTGCAACTGCTCCAACAGAAATACCATTAATTGTTAACGAGCCGTTAGCGAGCGAGGAGCCTGGAATGCTAGCGATACCTGTCACCGTATTGGTGGCGGTTGCCGTAACCCCTGTTTGGTTTGACACTGAGTTAATGGCGGTGGCTTTTGCGGCAGCACTGGCTGCAGTTACCCCGGCTGCGGAGGTAGCCGCAGATACACCCACTTCAACGCCATTTATAGTGAATCCTGAACCATCGAAGGCGCTTGTGGTGACTGCCGAGCTTGTAACCTGATAAGCACCGAGGATGTCGGTGGTGGCACCCGCAACCGATACATTAATAGTTTGGTTGGCATTAGCACCTACCTGAAACTGCGCGGATGAAAAGGATCCATCCAGAATGTTGGTGCCGTTAAACTGAGTGGTTAGACCAACTCGGTCGATTTCAGACAATAACTGCTGGACTTCCGAGTTAAGAGCAGCCCGGTCAGAAGCCGAGTTAGTGGAGTTGGCGGATTGCAAGGCTAGCTGACGAATACGCTGCAATGAATCACCACTGGCGTCCAATGCACCCTCAGCCGTTTGTGACAGTGAGATACCATCGTTTGCGTTTCTAATAGCCTGGTTTAAGCCATTAATCTGAGTGGTGAATCGGGATGAAATTGCCAGGCCGGCAGCATCATCTTTCGCGCTATTAATACGCAGACCGGAAGACAAGCGTTCCAGTGAGGTGTTTAATTGGCTTTGTGAAGCATTTAGGTTTCGTTGCGCGTTCAACGACGCAATGTTGGTGTTAATTACCTGTGCCATTTTAATTCTCCTGCTTTCTTACGGTCTTTTGCCAAAATTTAAGGCGACCGATGAAAGTGGTTATTGAAAAGACGAAATATCGCCCATGCGCTAGAAGTATCGGCGTGATATTTAGAAACTTTAATAATAATTTAGATTATGGAATGATGGGTGCGTGGTGCTCACTCGGAGGCTTTTATTGCGTGTATAAATCCTGTGAAACGCTGATTTTCGATAGCGGAGAACTAAAGCTGTACAGATCCGTATGGACGGCGGGGAAGTCCGATCTTTTTTTTGAACAGTTGTCTCACCAAACACCCTGGAAGCAACCCGATATAACAATCGCTGGAAAGAGGGTGAAAATACCCCGGCTACAGGCGTGGTACGGTGATCCGGGTGCCAGCTATCGTTATAGTGGATTATTAATGCAGCCGCTGCCCTGGACGAAGACACTCAATCAGGTAAAGCAGCGGGTGGAACAGGTTTGCGAAATGCATTTTAACTCGGCGTTGGTGAATTGCTATCGCAACGGAAACGATAGCGTGGGCTGGCACAGCGATGATGAGTCTGAGTTGGGCCGCAACCCGGTCATCGCTTCAGTTAGTCTTGGAGCAACACGTCGGTTTCAGTTACAACACAGGTCTGACAGTCAGCGTAAATTCCATGTTGATTTGGTGCACGGTGACCTGCTGGTGATGCAGGGAGAGTTCCAGCACCATTGGCGGCATCAATTACCCAAAACAAAAAAACAGGTTGGTAAACGGATCAATATCACCTTTAGATGGGTGAAGATGCACCAAAAAAGCCAGGAAAAGGTTTGAAATTTAATTTTTTTGCTGAAAAATCAGGGTATGCAGATATACTGACGCCCCTGAAAATAATACAGTCGCCCAATTAATTACGGTTGAATCTATTTGTTATGAAAACTGCGGTGTTGAGAAAAGTATTTCTAGATTACTTTAAAGAGCAACAGCATGAGTTGGTAGCCAGCAGCTCGTTGGTGCCGGCCAATGATCCGACACTGTTGTTCACAAATGCTGGTATGGTGCAATTCAAGGATCTCTTTTTAGGTAAAGAGAAACGTGGCTATGTGCGAGCGGCCAGCTCTCAACGTTGTGTGCGTGCCGGCGGCAAGCACAATGACCTGGAGAATGTTGGTTATACTGCGCGTCATCATACTTTTTTTGAAATGCTGGGGAATTTTAGCTTTGGCGATTATTTCAAAAAAGAGGCCATACGGTTCGCCTGGGATTTCCTCACCAAAGAATTAAAGCTGCCGGAAGAAAAACTGTGGGTGACAGTTTATAACGATGATGACGAAGCTGCGGATATTTGGCTCAAAGAGCTGGGTGTTTCTTCGGAACGTTTTTCACGGTTGGGTGAAAAGGACAATTTTTGGTCGATGGGTGATACTGGCCCCTGTGGGCCCTGTTCGGAGATTTTTTACGACCACGGTTCTGAAGTGGCCGGAGGGCCGCCCGGAAGTCCGGAAGAAGACGGGGATCGCTATATCGAAATCTGGAATCTGGTCTTTATGCAATATGATCGGGCCGCCGATGGCACTATGACACCGTTACCCAAACCCTCGGTAGATACCGGTATGGGATTGGAGCGTATTGCCGCTGTCATGCAGGGTGTACATAACAACTATGAAATCGATCTGTTTCAAAGCCTGCTGACTGCCATTGCTGGAATTGCTGGAGTTAATGATCTGGAAAATACTTCTTTGAGAGTGATCGCGGATCATATTCGATCTTGCGGTTTTCTTATTGCAGACGGTGTTGTTCCTTCCAACGAAGGGCGAGGCTATGTGCTTCGCCGCATTATTCGTCGCGCGATACGCCATGGTAATAAATTAGGTATTCAGGAATCTTTCTTTCACAAGCTTGTTAAGCCGCTCGCAGTGGAAATGGGGGAAGCCTACCCTGAATTGGTTCATGCACAGCAGCAGGTGAAAAAGGTGTTGTTGCAGGAAGAGGAGCAGTTTGCAAAAACTCTTGAGCAGGGGCTGCGAATTCTGGAACAGGACCTCGAAGCGATTGAAGGGCAGGAGATTCCCGGAGAAACGCTGTTTAAACTTTACGATACCTATGGCTTCCCCGTTGACTTGACCGCTGATATTGCTCGTGAAAGAGGGTTGAGTGTCGATATGGCTGGGTATGAAAAGGAGATGGCCGGGCAGAAAGAAAGAGCAAGAGCTTCCAGTCAGTTTGAAGTGGATTTAAGAAAAGATGTTGAACTGGAGGGGGAAACCGAGTTTTCCGGTTATGAGAAACTGACTGATCGCGGACAGGTGGCGACGCTGCTGCTGGCCGGCGAAGAAGTGACTGAGCTGAGCAAAGGCGACAAGGGCTTGGTTGTCCTGGACCAGACACCTTTTTATGCTGAATCCGGTGGCCAGGTAGGGGATACCGGATATCTTTGCAGTGAGACGGGTGTGTTTAGAGTCGACGATACGACAAAGCAGGATAGGGTTTTTCTGCATAAGGGTGAATTGATAGAAGGCGAGTTATCTGTAAAACAGTCAGTTAAGGCTGAACTGAATGCCGAAAATCGCAAAGCGATAGCATTGAATCACTCCGCTACCCACCTGCTTCACGCGGCTTTACGAGCAGTGCTGGGCGATCATGTTAAACAGAAAGGCTCATTGGTCGATGCCGATCGGCTGCGCTTTGATATCTCGCATTTTGAGGCGGTCACGGGTGAACAATTACAGCAAGTCGAGAAGCTGGTGAACCAGCAGATACAGAATAACACGTCAGTGGATACCGAGGTAATGGCTCTCGATGATGCCATGGAAAAAGGTGTGTTGGCCCTGTTTGGTGAAAAATATGGAGAGCAGGTTCGAGTGCTCTCGATGGGAGATGGCTTTTCCGTGGAGCTATGTGGTGGGACGCATGTGAAACGTACCGGCGATATTGGCTTGCTGAAGATTACTTCAGAAGGTGGCGTGGCAGCTGGAGTTCGTCGTATTGAGGCAGTGACCGGCCAGCGCGCGATCGCCTATCAAAATGAGACGGAGCAAGTATTGTTGACTGTTGCCGATCTGGTTAAGGGTTCGCGTGATGTAGTTGTAGACAAGGTTAGCCAGTTGGTCGCGAAAAATAAGCAGTTGGAAAAAGAGATTGCCGATCTAAAAGCAAAATTGGCTGGCAGCGCAGGAGCAGATCTAGTCGAGCAGGCCAAAAATGTGAATGGTGTTAATGTGCTAGCCCATGCTTTTGACGGTGTGGATGGAAAGTCGTTGTTGGCAACCATGGATCAGCTGAAGTCTAAATTGGGTTCGGCCGTTATTGTGTTGGCCGCCGTTAATGGTGAAAAAATCAGTTTGGTCGCCGGTGTAACAAAAGATGCTACGGATCGCGTAAAGGCAGGAGAGTTGGTTAATCTGGTTGCGCAGAAGGTGGGTGGTAAAGGTGGTGGTCGACCCGATATGGCGCAGGCTGGAGGAAATAACCCTGCTGCTTTGCCCGCCGCATTGGATCAGGTTGTGCCCTGGGTAGAGGCAAAGTTGTAGCAGAGCCTTTTTTCAAAAGAAACAGAATCTGACAAATCGCTAATAGACTTTAGGCCGGGCATGCATTTTAATTCATGTTTTGCAGCGTTTTTTCTATAAAATCTTGCAGATTTAGCATGAATTCCAGTCACGAATAAATGATATAGTGAAATTATTATTTTTTTATTCAAATCGGGTTGTATTTGTTGTTAAATGCAGCCCTTCAAATTAGCTGTAAAATACAACTTAAATGGCACTTTACGTACAAAAATTTGGTGGCACCTCCGTCGGGACGGTCGAAAGGATAGAAGCTGTTGCTGAAAAAGTGATTAATTTTCGGCAGCAAGGGCACGATATTGTCGTCGTTGTTTCCGCAATGAGTGGCGAAACCAATCGTCTAATCGAGCTTGCTAATTCTATTGATGCGACGCCTCCTGCACGTGAGTTGGATGTGTTAGTGTCGACTGGTGAACAGGTGACAATTGCGCTGCTAAGCATGGCGCTAAACAAACGCGGCTGCTCAGCACGTTCCTATACCGGTGGACAGGTTAAGATATTAACCGACAGCGTGCACGCCAAAGCGCGTATACTGTCAATTGATGAACACAATATTCGCAAAGACCTGGCTGAAGGCAAAGTTATCGTGGTGGCCGGTTTTCAGGGTGTTGATGAAGGTGGGAATATTACGACGCTTGGGCGCGGAGGGTCTGATACCTCTGCAGTTGCACTTGCAGCAGCACTTAAGGCGGATGAGTGTCAGATATATACCGATGTAGACGGTGTATACACAACCGATCCCAGAGTAGAGGATAAAGCTCGTCGACTGGATTGCATAACCTTTGAGGAGATGCTGGAGATGGCCAGCCTTGGATCGAAGGTATTGCAGATAAGAGCAGTAGAGTTTGCCGGTAAATACAGTGTTCCCTTGCGAGTACTGTCCAGTTTTGAGGATGGGCCAGGAACGCTGATAACGCTAGAGGAAGATGATCAAATGGAACAACCTGTTGTTTCTGGAATTGCATTTAATCGGGACGAAGCAAAACTGACCGCGCTAGGTGTTTCAGATGTTCCCGGAGTTGCCTCACAAATTATTGGCCCGATCAGCGATGCCAATATAGAAGTCGATATGATCATTCAAAATACGGCTAGAGACAACACCACAGACTTTACTTTTACTGTGCATCGCAATGATTATCAAAGGGCCAAAGCGATTCTAGAGAAAGAATTATTGGAACTTGGCGTCAGAGAAGTTGTCGGTGATGATAGTATTGCAAAAGTTTCAATCGTGGGCGTAGGAATGCGCTCGCATGCCGGTGTGGCCAGCAAAATGTTCAAAACACTTGCAAAGGAATCGATCAATGTGCAGATGATTTCCACCTCGGAAATCAAGATATCTGTAGTCATTGATGAGAAGTATCTGGAACTTGCAGTCAGGGCGCTGCACGATTCTTTTGGCCTGGAGGCGGAAGAATCTGAAAAATAGCCCATAATGAAAGAGTAGCGGCTTTAATTGCAACTCTATTGATTAATACCTTGAGTATTATTACGAAGTAATTGGTATGGAACGTGCCGTAAACCGGGGAGTTATTTTTAATGTTAATATTGACGCGACGTGTAGGAGAAACTCTTAAGATTGGTGACGATGTTAATGTTACCGTATTAGGAGTCAAAGGGAATCAAGTTCGCATTGGTGTCGATGCACCAAAGCATGTGTCGGTGCATCGGGAAGAAATTTATGACCGAATCCACAACGAGCAGAAGGCCGCTGGTGGAGAAGGTGATCCTGAGTAAAATTTTCTTATTTTATCTCTTTGAATTTTTCCTGAACATGGTATGATCTCGGCCCTCAAGTGGAGAGGTGGCCGAGTGGCTGAAGGCGCGCCCCTGCTAAGGGTGTATGGGTTAATAGCTCATCGAGGGTTCGAATCCCTCCCTCTCCGCCACGACAACGCAAAATACAATTAAAATGCACTCGTAGCTCAGCTGGATAGAGTACTCGGCTACGAACCGAGCGGTCGGAGGTTCGAATCCTCCCGAGTGCGCCACACAAGGAAAGCTCACCTAAAAGGTGGGCTTTTTTTGTGTGTGTGATTTAGGTAGAGAGATAGATAGAGCCTCGGGCTCTACCCCATTAACGGGGTGGATCTTTTCGAGACATCACTTCGTTAAACATTCGACAGAGCGTTGCGCCGTCGACATGACCATCATGGACGGCAAAGCCAATGATGCTGCGGCTGAATTGATCCATCACCAGCAATACCCAGTGGCTCTTGAGTAAAATAGACTCACATCGGAACA
>CBDUGR010000023.1:0-11938 GCA_965366515.1 uncultured Gammaproteobacteria bacterium
TTCAGAAGGAAATCTACGGCCAGTTCGAAAATACCTTCATGATGTACTTGCCACGTTTGTGTGAGCACTGTTTGAACCCGGCTTGTGTGGCTTCCTGCCCGAGTGGCGCGATCTACAAGCGTGAAGAAGATGGTATCGTACTGATCGACCAAGAGAAGTGTCGTGGCTGGCGTATGTGTATTTCCGGCTGCCCCTACAAGAAGATCTATTTCAACTGGAAGTCCGGTAAATCAGAAAAATGTATCTTCTGTTATCCACGTATCGAATCCGGTATGCCGACGGTTTGTTCTGAGACCTGTGTTGGACGCATTCGTTACCTGGGCGTACTACTTTATGATGCTGATCGTATCAAAGAAGTGGCGAGCGCACCTTCGGAGCAGGATCTTTACGAGAAACAGCTGGAAATTTTCCTCGATCCTTTTGATCCGGAAGTGATCAAGCAAGCTAAAGCGGATGGTATTCCAGATTCCACTTTGGAAGCGGCACAGCGATCACCGGTGTACAAAATGGCGGTGGATTGGAAGCTGGCATTGCCGTTGCATCCGGAATATCGCACCCTGCCAATGGTTTGGTATGTGCCCCCACTGTCACCAATCCAGCATGCAGCTGATGCGGGTCATGTGGGAATGTCTGGCGTAATACCTGATGTGGATTCGCTAAGAATCCCTGTGAAATATCTGGCTAACCTGCTGACCGCAGGTGATGAAAAGCCGGTAACCCTGGCGCTAAAACGTTTGTTAGCGATGCGGGCTTATAAGCGGGCACAGAATGTTGAGAATACCGACGATGCAGCAGTGCTGGAAGAGGTAGGTTTAACCTCTTTGCAGGTTGAAGAGATGTATCGGTATCTGGCAATCGCCAACTATGAAGACCGCTACGTAATTCCTACTGCACACCGTGAAGATGCTTTGGTTGAAGCCTACGCGGAGCGCGGTGGCTGTGGCTTTAGCTTCGGTAATGGTTGTTCAGACGGCACTAGTGACGTCAATATGTTTGGTGCAGCTAAGGCTAATCGTCGAGATATTATCGATACGGTTCAGGTTTGGGAGTAACGAACGATGATGATTTTAAAAGTTATCTCAAGGCTGATGAGCTATCCCAGCGAAGAGCTGATGGTTCACGGCGATGATCTGATAGAAGCGATTCATTCGGCGAAAGAAATTTCGCCGGAAATGCGCGGCCAATTGGAACAGCTAATGACAGGATTGTGTGCACAGGAGTTGATGGATGCGCAGGAATGCTACGTTGGCCTGTTTGATCGTGGGCGCTCTCTGTCAATGCTGTTGTTCGAGCATGTGCATGGTGAGTCGAGAGATCGTGGTCAAGCTATGGTTGATCTCATGGCGTTGTACGAAGAGAAAGGATTTAGCCTCGGCGTGAAAGAGCTGCCGGACTATATTCCCCTCTACCTGGAGTTTCTGGCGCAGGGTGATGAAATGGATGCGCGCGAAGGGTTAGCTGATGTTCATCATATTCTGGCGTTGCTGAGCGCAAGGTTGCAGGAACGGAAAAGCCCTTATCATTGTCTTTTCGACGCTCTGCTAATGATTGCCGGTATTAAGATCGATTTGAAGCCGGTACTTGAGCAGGTTGCGAAAGAGGAGCGCGATGATACACCGGAAGCACTGGACAAAGTCTGGGAAGAGGAGGCTATTACCTTTGGTATGGGCGATGACAATCAAGCCTGTCCGTCTCAAGGTAATGCATCTTTCCCGATGAAAGAACAGCAGGCGGAACCGGTGCATTGGGTTAAGGACGCATCGCAGGGTTCTAGCGCAAGCAGTCAGCCATTGTAGTTAGCTAAATGGGTATTTCTAAAAAAGAGTATTTTTAGAGGTGCCCAATCGATGTTGGAGATAAAAAATGAGTTACCTTAATACATTATTATTTGGTCTCTATCCGTATATTGCACTGCTGGTTTGTCTGGTAGGCAGTTGGATAAGATTTGATCGGGAACAATACACCTGGAAAGCAGGTTCCAGCCAGATGCTGAATAGCAAAAACTTTCGCGTCGCCAATAACCTGTTTCATGTAGGTGTGTTATTTGTTTTGATGGGACATTTTGTAGGCCTGTTAACGCCGGAATCTGTTTATCACTACGCGATTTCCACACCAAACAAGCAGTTGTTGGCGATGGTGTCCGGTGGTTTCTTTGGGTTTTTAGCCTTAATCGGTATGACAATGTTGATTAAGCGCCGCCTAACCGATGACCGCGTGCGTGCTAATAGCAGTAAATCAGACATTATGATTTTGTTATTGCTCTACGCACAGCTGATACTAGGGCTTTGTACAATTGTTGCGTCAAGTCAACATATGGATGGTTCCGTGATGTTAATGTTGGGCACTTGGGCGCAAAGCGTAGTAACTTTTCAGCCAATTGAAGCGGCGGAGGCGATGGTCAATGTTAGCTTGATTTATAAGCTGCATGTGATTCTGGGCCTAACACTCTTTGTGGTGTTTCCGTTTACTCGCATGGTACATGTTATTAGTGCGCCAGTTTGGTATCTGGGACGTAACTATCAGATTGTTAGACAGAAAGTCTTTTAGGTTACCAGGTTGAAGAAGCTAAATACTTCGACCAAAAAGCAGCCATGAAAATACCCCGCAGTCTGTACTGCGGGGTATTTAGTATTAACAGGCCCTGGGAATAATACTATGACAATTTCTTCATCGAATTTATCATTAAGCGATTCGCCTAATGCTGAAAAAATAGCTGCAGATTTGCCGGATATTATGGTGAATGGCACAGCTATCGCCAAGGAAACACTGGCTAATGAGCTTCAGTATCATCCTTCAAGTAGTGCTGAAGAGGCGATTAGCCGAGCAGCTCAAGCACTCATTATTCAAGAGCTCTTAGTACAAGAGGCTATTTCTTTGGGATTGGAAAAGAACCTGAATCGACAGGATAGCGAAACCAAAAGTGAAGCCCTGATAAGAACGTTAGTTGACACACAGGTAGCTGCACCGCAAACCGATGAAATCAGTTGTCGGCGCTATTTTGAGCAAAACCAGGATCGTTTTCGCAGTTCGGATCTGGTCGAAGCTTGCCATATTCTATTTGCTGCCGACCCTCAGGATCCCGAAGCACGTGACGCGGCGAAAAGGCAGGCAGAATCGGTATTGGAGCAGTTACAGGAAGACCCAAATCAGTTTGTACCCTTTGTGAAAGAGTATTCAGATTGTCCTTCCAAGGAAACGGATGGTAATCTCGGGCAATTAAGCAAAGGTCAAACCACCCCTGAATTTGAACGACAACTCTTTATGCTGGAAATCGGCCTTGGCTCCCGCCCGATAGAGTCCCGTTATGGTTATCACCTGGTACGGGTTGATCGCAAAATCGCTGGTGAGCCACTCGAGTTTGATCAGGTTCGGGAAAAAATACAGAATTATTTGTCCGAGCAGGGTAATAGGCGGGTAGTACGTCAGTATATTCATGGATTAATGGAAAAGGCGACTATTGAAGGTATTGATATGGAGGAAGTTAACCCGGCGTTGACGCACTAAATACAAGCGGCAGCATATGGTTGTTAGTAGGTCTAGAAACGACTTCGTAGTCTCTGCTGCTGTTTTTTTCGGGACTTTATCACTTCAGTAATCAGCCTGATGGTGTTGCCGGCGAAGGGTGTGGCGTTTATTATGGCGCCAACAGATACGTCGGCGATTCCGATTTTTTCCTCCCGTTCAGTCCAGTGTCACAACCTTGGAATCTGGAGGGTGGATACCTGGTCTCAGCCTCTATTGCAGTGCCGGTACTTTTGAATGTGTTGATTATGTTAGTTGTGGCTTTGGCTGCGGGTACTTTGCGGGATATAAGCCCTTTTGAAGTTACTGTCGCGAGCGGAACAGAAGAGCGAAAATTAAAAGTGGAGCGATCAAGATGAATCCCCTAATTCAAAAATTTATAGAACCCGTAGTGAGCCGTTCGGCCCAGGCATGTCCTTTTCTCATCCAGAAAATTGCTCTGGAAAAAATGTTACCGCAGGTGTTTGCTGCGGAAATTGCAGAGGGTGATTTGGATTGTTTGGAAGGGCGATATCTAAAGGTATTAGTTAAGGATTTGAACATTGGTTGGAGTATTACGTTAAGGAACTCGCTAGTTGAAGTCGAGCGAGCGGATGGAGACGCAGACGTTACCATTAGCGGGGATGCCAGAGAGTTTGCCCTGTTGGTTAGCCGCCAGGAAGACCCCGACACCTTATTTTTTCAACGCAGATTGACTATCGAAGGGGATACCGAGCTGGGTTTGGAAGTAAAAAATATCCTTGATGCGCTAGACCATGAAAACCTGCCATTTCCACTAAAACAATTGTTGGAGTCGGTGTCTCAAGTTAGCCGCTTCATCTATGCAACATAAGAGTATTTTCTAATGGAATTAGTCTGTCCAGCGGGTAGTTTGCCAGCCTTAAGAGTCGCAGTTGATAGTGGCGCCGATGCGGTGTACATGGGCTTTAAAGACGACACGAACGCCCGGCATTTTGCCGGTTTAAACTTTAATGACCGTAAAGCACGGCAAGCATTGGATTACGCCATCGACCGCAAGGTGAAGGTTTTTGTCGCCATCAACACCTACGCCCAGCCAAAGGGTTGGAAACGCTGGCAGGAAGCAGTTGACCGCGCTTATGATTTAGGCGTGAATGCACTGATTGTTGCCGATATGGGTGTTTTAGAATACGCCTGCAATAAGTATCCAGATTTAGCGCTACATTTGTCTGTACAAGGTTCTGCAACCAATCATGAAGCCTTAAAGTTTTATCATCATAATTTCGGTATTCGACGTGCGGTTTTGCCTCGAGTGTTGTCTTTAGCGCAGGTAAAATTGGCCGCCGAGAAAAGCCCGGTTGATCTTGAGGTTTTTGGTTTTGGCAGCCTTTGCATAATGGCGGAAGGCCGCTGTTATTTGTCATCCTATGTGACCGATGAATCACCCAATACCTGTGGTGCATGCTCGCCTGCCAAAGCGGTGCGCTGGGAAGAAACTGATCAGGGCAGAGAGTCACGTTTGAATGATGTATTAATCGATCGCTATCAGGAAGGAGAAAACGCCGGATATCCAACTCTTTGTAAAGGTCGCTTTAAGGTTGATGATCATGTTTATAACGCATTGGAGGAACCCACCAGTCTGAATACCATTCGCCTGATCCCGGAGCTGAGTGCTGCCGGAATTAAAGCGATAAAGCTGGAAGGGCGACAACGCAGCCCCGCCTATGTGGAGCAGATTGTGCGGGTATGGCGTGAAGCATTAGATACCTATGCGGTAGAGCGAGATAATTTTACACCGCGTGGTGAATGGCTGGATAGCCTGTCTAAAGTATCTGAAGGTACGCAAACGACCTTGGGTGCTTACAGTCGTCCCTGGCAATAAACCAACTGTTAGCTGGCTCGGCGTTAGTCAGGTATTGCGACTGCAGTTTCATGCTGTAGTGTAATCACAGGATAGAAATTTGCAGGTTCCCTCATGGTCGGAGATTGCGACCTCAGAACAGAAAATCGTATGGTTGGCGATTAAACCCTTTGGGTATTTAGCCGAACAGTTGAATAAATTTGGAGATAGTTAACCCGTGAAAATTTCAATTGGCCCAATACTCTACTACTGGCCCAAGCAGCAGGTGCTGGATTTTTATCAGCAAATGCTGGAGGCGCCGGTGGATATTATCTATTTGGGAGAAGCGGTTTGCTCGAAACGTCATGAGCTGCGCACAGATGAATGGATAGAGTTGGCAGTGGAGCTGAATAAATCGGGTAAACAGGTAGTTTTGTCGACCTTGGCGTTGATCGAGGCGCGATCTGAACTATCCGGATTGCAAAAAGTCTGCGATAACAACGAAGGTTTGCTGGTTGAAGCCAATGATATGGCTGCTGTACAGATGTTGAGCGAACAAAAGCTGCCCTTTGTGTGCGGACATTCAATTAATATCTATAACGCCCATACCTTAAGAATACTGCAGCAACAGGGCATGCAGCGATGGGTAATGCCGGTAGAATTAAATCGTGAAACTCTGGGTGATATTTTGTCCGATGCTAGTGAAATGGGCTTTGCAGATCAGATAGAAACCGAAGTCTTTGCCTATGGCAAACTGCCGTTGGCCTATTCTGCTCGCTGCTTCACCGCGAGAATGCGGAATCTACCCAAGGATGATTGTCGCTATAGTTGCATTGATTATCCCGATGGCGTTGCCATGCAGACTCAGGAGGACGAAAAGCTGTTCACACTGAACGGTATTCAAACTATGTCAGGTTCTTGCTATGACTTGATACCTCAGGTTCCAGAAATGGTGGATATGGGTGTCGATGTGGTGCGTGTGAGTCCGCAGTCGGACGGAACTGAAAAGATAATCGAGCAGTTTCGTGAAGTTATCGATAGTGGTAAATCTGAAACCTCATTAATAGCTCGGCAGCACTGTAACGGTTATTGGTTTGGGCAATCTGGAATGGAGCAGGTGCTGGATACGGCAGTCTGAGCGATAGATTAGGGGTTCGCCGGTCTGGCGGACTTCTCGCAGCCACTCATTTGCAATAAAGAATTTTAGCTTTAAATTAACTGGCTTTGTTATAATGCCCAGCTTATTGTTTTTTGTTTTAGGAAAGAGTGAATTATGGGACACGCGAAAGAAAACGCCGAATTTGTATCACTTAATGTGTCAGTGCTGACAGTATCGGATACTCGTACAGAGGAGACCGATACCTCCGGACATGCTCTGGTTGATAGGCTTAAGGAAGCCGGACATCAGCTTCACGCAAAGGCTATTGTTAAGGATGATGTCTATCAGATTCGCTCAATACTGTCGCAGTGGGTCGCCGACAGTCAGACTCATGTGGTACTGGTAACCGGCGGCACTGGATTCACCTCTCGCGACAGTACTCCGGAAGCGGTAACTCCTCTGTTTGATAAAGTGGTCGAAGGCTATGGGGAGCTGTTCCGCCAGAAATCGGCGCTTGATATAGGTTCTTCTACGATACAGTCCAGAGCAGTAGCGGGAATTGCAAATAATACGGTTATATTCTGTATGCCAGGATCCCCCAATGCCTGTAAAACTGCCTGGGATGAGATTATTCTGGAGCAGTTGGATGCCCGACATCGCCCCTGTAATTTTGTCGCCATGGTGCTGGCAAAGGTGGCAACGGAGTCACCTGTTATTACCGCTAGTGGGACGCGTTCATGAGTGGTTGCAGCGGGTGTGACACCCAGCCAGTTGGCGCGAAAGAATTGATGCCGATCGAGCAGGCGCTTGATAGGCTGTTGGCGGCTGCCCCGATAAAAGATGAGGCTGTTAAGGTAAAGCTGGAAGACGCGTTGGGACTAATATTGGCCGAGGATCAATTGTCGGCGGTGGATGTGCCCCCGGCTGATAACAGCGCGATGGATGGTTATGCGGTTAATCTTGCAAATTTAAAAAATGCCGGATTAAAGCTTCCGGTGGTACAACGAATTCCAGCGGGAGCGGTTCCGCAACCTCTCGCAAATGGCGGCGCGGCGCGCATTTTTACCGGCGCAGAAGTGCCGGACGGTGCAGATGCCGTAGTGATGCAGGAGGAGTGCCAGCTTGTTGGGGATGAGGTTGTATTTCCTGATGATGTGGTTTTGGGACAGAATATCCGCCCCCTTGGAGATGATATTAAAAAGGGAGAGCTGATTGTTTCTGCAGGTGCTAAATTAACTCCTCAGTTGTTAAGTCTGATTGCTTCCGTGGGTATTGCCGAGGTTCCTGTTGTAAAGCCGCTGCGTGTTGCGATTCTTTCTACGGGAGATGAGTTGGTTGAGCCCGGAAATGCTCTGGGCTCGGGTCAGATATATAACTCAAATCGTTTTGCATTGGCTGGCCTGGTAAAGTCGCTGGGTATGGAAGTCCTGGATCTGGGCATTGTTGCTGATACGCGCGAGGCTACTGAGCGGGCATTGCGCCAAGCTGCAGAGCAGGCTGATTGTATTGTTACCACCGGTGGCGTATCGGTCGGTGAAGAAGATCATGTGAAGCCGGTCGTGGAAATGCTGGGGCAACTACATCTTTGGAAAATATCAATAAAGCCGGGTAAGCCGCTGGCTTTTGGTGAAGTGCTGGGTACACCGATTATAGGATTGCCAGGGAACCCGGTTTCAGCCTTTGTTACATTTGTGCTGTTGGGAAGACCCTTTCTGCTGAAGTGTCAGGGTGCGACTGAGATATATCCGCGGGAAATGCGGGTGACTGCCGATTTTGAGGTGAGCAAAAAATCAAATAGAAAACAGTATTTGAGGGCTCGGGTGCGTAATAGCGATCAGGGAGAATCCCTGGTGACTGTTTATGATAATCAAAGTTCAGGTGTAATGTCTTCTACCTGTTGGGCGGATGGTTTCGCTATTGTACCACCCGGACATACGATTAAGCGTGGTGAAAAAATAGCTTATATATCCTATGCAGAACTGCTGAACTAGTGGGTTAACACCGTTTTAGTCGCATGTGCTATAGACAACTCGCCGGTTCGTTAAATGATGCGCGAAAAAGATTTGGTGTCGCTGTCTTTTGGTAGGTACGCGTCAAAGACCATGCAGATGCTGCGAATTAACAGACGACCGCTGGACAGTACTTCAATACGGTTGTTTTCAATTTTAAGCAGACCGTCCTCAATAAAGGGTTTCAATCGTTCCATTTCGTCGGCAAAATACTGACTAAAATCGATCTTGTGCTGCTTGCTTTTCTGGTCCATATCCAACTCAAAGTGGCATATGAGTTGGGTAATTACATCACTACGTATTTGATCGTCTTTGTTGGTTTTGATACCTTTTAGCGCTGGTATTTTTCCGGCGTCAACCGCCTTGATGTAATTGTCCAGATTAGGGTGATTCTGGAAAATATAAGGGCCGATATGACTGATGGATGAGACCCCCATTGCAATGAGGTCACAGTCTTTGTGAGTAGTGTACCCCTGGAAGTTGCGGTGCAACTGCCCTTGCTTTTGGGAGATGGCCAGTTCATCGGTTGGTTTGGCAAAGTGATCCATACCAATATACACATAGCCGGCCTCTTCAAGCTGGCTTATGGTATTTTGCATGATTTCCAGTTTTACTTCCGGCGCAGGTAAATCTTCAGGATTGAGCCGTCGTTGAGATTTGAACCTTTCTGGCAGGTGCGCGTAGTTAAATACAGACAGCCTGTCCGGAGAAAGCTCAATAATTCGATTGACCGTTTTCTCAAAAGTTGCCGCAGTTTGAAATGGCAAGCCGTAAATCAAATCCATATTGATGGATTTGAACTTAATGTGCCTCGCTCTGTCGACTAAATCCTCAACCAATTTGATGGGTTGCACACGATTGACTGCTTTTTGTACTTTCTCGTCGAAATCCTGGACGCCTATGCTGATGCGATTAAAACCTTCGTAGCGCAGTAAATGCAATTTCTGGCGTGTGCATTCGCGAGGATCAATCTCAACTGAGTAGTCCCCGTGATCATTATCAAGCAGATTAAAATATGCACGCAGATGATTGATCAGACTGTGGATTTCATCTTCGTTGAGAAATGTAGGTGTGCCGCCGCCCCAGTGCATTTGTTCAACCATCCGCTTGCTTTCATATAGCCGACCTTTATCTTCGATTTCCTGATAAAGTCTGGCAAGATAGGGGGCCGCTTTGTCGTGACGCTTGGTCACTACCTTGTTGCAGGCGCAGTAATAGCAAAGATGAGCACAGAATGGAATATGCAAGTATAGGGAGAGAGGCCGATCGCCCTTCGCCAATGCTTCAATTGATGAACTTAGTTCTTCCAGGTCCAAGCCTTCCGAAAACTGAACAGCCGTCGGATAAGAAGTGTAACGTGGCCCGGAATAATTGTACTTTTGTACTAACTCATTATCCCAAGCTGTTTGGCTTGAATGACTCATTGATACTACCAATTGGAAAAGATTGAATCCGATGATAGGGTAATGGATAAATGAGCTAATGACATAAATCAAGAATTTGATATAAGCAAAGCAATTCAAGAGGAGGGTATTGAAATGCATAATTTATGCGGTTCTTTTTTGGGGGCTTTAAACTGAAAACAAGATGTGACACCAGCTATTATGGGTGTTTGAATTTTTAGGGGTAACGGTGATGATGTCACAAAAACCTGGAATCTCTCATATTTGTCCCTGGGTAGAACAATTTGCACACCTTATTCCTCAGGGTGAAGTGCTTGATCTTGCCTGTGGAGGTGGGCGGCATGGTCGTTATTTGTTAAATAAAGGCTTGTCCGTTACATTTCTGGATCATGATATTTCTGGTGTAGAGGATTTGGCAGATCACCCCTTGGCCCAAGTAATAGAATTTGATCTTGAAGCGGGTCGGCGGTGGCCATTTGCGGCTGAAAAATTTAGCGCAGTTATAGTGGTTAATTATCTACATAGGCCGTTATTACCCTATTTGTTCGAGTCATTAAAACAAGGAGGTGTGCTGCTCTATCATACCTTTGCAGATGGCAATCAGGTGTATGGAAGGCCAACTAGCCCCGAGTTTCTATTGCTGCAGGATGAGCTTTTAAATGCATACGGGGAAGATATGCAAGTAATTGATTTTATTCAGGGATATAGTCCATCGCCTCCGAGCGTGACGCAAAGTATTTGCGCTATTAAGAGAAGCTAACCTTTCGAGATAAGAGCTGTTGTTCGGAGTTGGCTTTCACCTGCCTAAATCTCAAATATCCGATTCCGATAATAACCTACTAAATTAATCGGATATATACTTGACTAAAATACTTGGTTTTAACATAATAATCCCCATTGTATATTTTGTGAAGTGACGAGAATTTGATATGCGGCTTACTACAAAAGGGCGATACGCGGTTACAGCTATGCTTGATTTGGCTTTGCACAGCACTCAGGGGCCGATTAGTTTGGCTGATATTTCCGGCAGGCAGGATATTTCTCTATCCTATTTAGAGCAGCTATTTGCCAAGTTGCGCAAGCGTGAGCTCGTTAAGAGTGTTCGCGGCCCAGGCGGCGGGTATCGTCTCACAAGAGAAGGGGATAATATAAGCGTTGCTGAAGTAGTGGATGCAGTTAACGAGTCAGTAGACGCAACCCTGTGTCGCGGTGATAATGACTGCCAGCACGGCCATGAATGCTTAACACACCATTTGTGGAGTGATTTAAGTCATCAGATCCATGATTTTTTGAGTAAAATCAGCTTAGGTGATCTGGTGCGAAGAAATGAAGTAAGGACAGTTGCTAAGCGTCAGTCTGATGATGTGCATAGAATGAGTCAGAGTCAGAAGGAAGGTTTGATTAAAATTGAGGCCGCACTCTAGTAAATACATCTTAGTAAATAGAAGTGATCAGGTCGAATTAGTGAAGAGTTTTAGATTGGAGTAAATTTAGATGCAGTTACCTATTTATTTGGATTATTCCGCAACCACACCAGTGGATCATCGTGTGGCACAGAAAATGATCGAGTGTCTTGAGCTTGAGGGCAATTTCGGAAATCCGGCATCGCGATCGCATGTCTTCGGCTGGAAAGCTGAAGCGGCAGTCGAAAATGCCAGAAAACAGGTGGCGGAACTGGTGGGCTGTGACCCCAGGGAAATTGTTTGGACTTCCGGTGCTACTGAGTCAGACAATTTAGCAATAAAAGGGGCTGCCCACTTTTATGGAAAGAAAGGCAAGCACATTATCACCTCAAAAATAGAGCACAAGGCAGTGTTGGATACTTGCAGGCAGTTGGAGCGCGAAGGATTTGAAATCACCTATTTAGAGCCGGATTCGAAGGGTATTATTGAGCCTGCAAAGGTTGAGGCAGCAATGCGCGACGACACTATCCTGGTTTCTTTAATGCATGTAAACAATGAGATTGGTGTGATTACAGATATTGCTGCGATAGGCGAAATTACGCGAAGCCGAGGGGTTCTTTTTCATGTAGATGCGGCACAGAGTGCCGGTAAAATCGAGATAGATCTGGAAAATATGAAAGTAGACCTTATGTCCTTTTCCGGAC